>CATILC010000018.1 GCA_949516455.1 Flavobacteriia bacterium
ATGAAGCAGCGCGGTGAAAAGATCACCATGCTCACAGCTTACGATTACACCATGGCGAAAATGGTCGATCGGGCAGGCACCGATGTGATATTGGTCGGTGATTCAGCGAGCAATGTGATGGCCGGTCATGAGACCACTCTGCCCATCACACTCGACCAAATGATCTACCATGCTTCTTCGGTGGTGCGCGCCATAGAAAGAGCCTTGGTGGTGGTCGATCTGCCCTTTGGTTCCTACCAGGGCAACTCGAAGGAGGCGCTCCATTCGGCCATTCGCATCATGAAGGAGAGCGGCGGTCATGCCGTGAAGCTCGAGGGAGGTGAGGAGGTCATGGGGTCCATCGAACGCATTCTGACCGCTGGTATTCCGGTCATGGGACATTTAGGACTCACTCCGCAAAGCATTTACAAATTCGGCACCTACACCGTTCGCGCAAAAGAGGAGGAGGAAGCCGAAAAACTGCTGGCGGATGCCCGATTGCTCGAACAAGCCGGTTGTTTCGCCCTTGTGCTGGAAAAGATTCCCGCTGCACTGGCCAAACGCGTTTCGGAAGCAGTCTCCATTCCGATCATCGGAATCGGAGCGGGGCCACATGTGGACGGTCAGGTGCTCGTGCTGCATGATGTTCTTGGAATGACCCATCAATTCTCTCCACGTTTCCTTCGCCGATACATGAATCTCTTTGAAGATGTCACAGAGGCGCTGGCACAGTATGGGAAGGACGTTAAGTCCGGAGATTTCCCCAACGAAAACGAGCAGTATTGATCTCTGATGACCGCATTCTCTATGCGGACAATCATTTATTGGTCGTACAAAAGATGCCGGGCGAGTTGGTTCAAGGCGACCGGACCGGAGACCTCTGTTTGGCCGATAAGGCAAAGGCGTATATCAAGGAGTGTTATGCCAAACCAGGTGAGGTGTATTTGGGGGTGGTGCACCGACTGGATCGGCCCGTGGGTGGAGTGATCCTCTTTGCCCGCACATCGAAAGCGGCCGCACGTCTCTCTGCAGCCTTTCAGAAGAGAACCCTTAAAAAGACCTATCTCGCGCTGACCCAAAAGTGGACGGGCCCCAAGCAGGGGAACCTGATGCATCATTTGAAAAAGAACGCCGCACAGAATAAAAGCCACGTTGTGCCCGAGGGAACATCCGGTTCCAAAGAGGCGGTACTGAACTACCAGTGCATTCATCAACTGGACCATTACAGTTTGTTGCAGGTCGAATTGGAAACGGGTCGGCACCATCAGATCCGCGCCCAGTTGGCAGCCGCTTCTGCACCGATCCGTGGCGATCTGAAATACGGAGCAAGGCGCTCAAATCCGGACGGAGGCATCGATCTTTTGGCCTGGCGCCTCGAGTTGATGCATCCTGTGCGCAAAGAGCCTATGTGCTTTCAGGCTACCCTGCCGGGAAACTGGCCTCAGGAAGTGCAAAGAAAACTGGCCTCAAGATCCTGAACAGACCTTAGCTTTTCGGAGGGATCTTATCCAATCGCTCCTTCATCGATCCATACATGCCGTCGAAACGCGCACGAACATCTGCGTGAAAAGGATCATCCAAAAGAGCCGCCACCTGCTCGATGCCCTGCACCTTTGATTTGGGCCACTTATAGCCCTGTTTCATCGGTCCAGCCTCAAATTCCACATATAGGTGGTTTTCCAGATCGTAGACCACGATCCGGTATTCTGCATGCGGAAGTGTCCCGATCAGTCGCATCAGAGGATAAAGGCGAGTTTGAGATTGAGCAGTCTGTTGGTCAGGTAGTTGGGTACCGCATACTGACGGGCGGTGCTGATGTCGCGCACCCAGAGATAACTGACCGTGTTGCGTATCTCAAGAAGGTTGAATACTTCCAAACCCACCCAGACCGTCTCGAATTGGTTCAGTACCGACCACTTGGCTTTTTTGCCCCGCTCCTTGAAGACTTTGAGGAAGCCAATGTCCACCCTGCGGTAGGCGGGTATGCGAAAGGTCTGTTCTGCACGGGCACTTTGCGGAGGGCCAAAGGGGAACCCCGTACCGTAGAAAAGACTCAGGCTCATCCGAAAGCTTGGGTCGCTGGGGAGGTAATCCTGGAAATACAGACCGAAATTCACTCTTCGGTCCGTTGGTCGTGGGATGTAGCCTGCCTGATCGCCGCGTATGTCTTCCTGAACGGTCATGATGCTCATGCTCGCCCATGAATCGATGCCTGGGACGAACTCTCCGTTGATGCGGGCATCCAGTCCGGCAGCAAAGCCATTGGCTGAATTCTGTGCGCTGTAGCGGATGCGCACATTGTCCAGTTCGTAGGGGATGAGGTCGCTCAGTTGCTTGTAATAGGCTTCTGTGACCAAGCGGAAAGGACGGTCCCAAAGCTTCAACTTGAGGTCATTTCCCAAAACGAAATGAATGCTTTCCTGAGCTCGGATATCTGCGTTCACACCGCCCTGCAGATCCCGCATCTCTCTGTATATCGGTGGCTGATGGTACCAGCCGACCGAAAGCCTCCAGACGGCGTCATATTCCGAAATCGGGTTGTAAGAAAGGGTAGCGCGCGGAGACCAGGTCATCTGCTTATTGAAACTCCAGTAATGGGTTCGGATGCCAGCGGCCAGGGCCAGGCGGGAACCCAGGGAATCCAATCGCCAGGAACGACTGTCTTGGACAAAGGCCATCACGCGTCCGGACTGCACCGAAGCACGGCTGTCGAAGTGCTCGAACAGTTCGATCGACGGCCAGGCTTCCACTGGATCTCCACCCGGTGGACTCACCGAAGGGTTGTGCGGCACGTTGTAGCCCGCCGAGTCGATCCGTTCCCACTCTTTGTAGCGGTCGATGATGTCGTCTCTCTGAAACTTCAGTCCCCAGCTCAGGGTGCTTCGATCGAAGAAGTACATGCCCTTGTGCTCCAGGTTGAAGAAGATGGCGTCAAGCTCGTTCCGGGCAAAATTTTGGAATTCACCCACACCGCGTTCCTGCACCACCTCTCCAAAATCATCCGAGCCGAGGTTCAATTCGAGCTCGCCCAGCCGATAGGCACCGATGACATCGAAGTACTCCTGTTCCACCGACTGATAGGCGGAGAAAGTGTATTGCAACAGAAGCTGATCACTCACTTTTTGCTCCGCATTCAGGGCACCGAAAACAGTCCGGTAGGTGTAGCGCTCTTTCCCGTCGAAAAAGACAGTGAGGCGGAGTGCTTCCTGAAAGCTGCCAAAGTCCGTGCTGCGTGTGGAGGGGAGCACCTCGTACAGATTGGAGGCATAGCTGCCCAAAGCGTTCAGCGTCCATTGCTCATCGATCTTGAAACGCCAGTAGGTCTGTAAGTCAAAGTACTCTGGACGGAAGTCGGCATCGGTATCCAGGCTCCCCAGCAGCAGTTGGTTGGTCCGGTAGCGGGCTCCGGTCACGGTGCTCAAGCGCTTGTTGCTGCTCACTCCATCCACGGTGATTGCTCCTCCCATCAGGCTGGCTTCTGACTGCAGGCGAAAACTGTCAGGTCTTCTGTATTGGATGTCCAGAACGGAACTCATTCGGTCTCCGTAGCTCGCCTCGAATCCACCCGCCGAGAACTCAATGTGGTCCACCATATACGGATTGATGAAGCTCAGACCTTCCTGCTGACCCGAACGCGCCAGGAATGGACGGTAGACTTCGATCCCGTTCACATACACCATGTTCTCATCGAAATTCCCTCCACGCACACTGTATTGGCTGCTCAATTCGGTATTGGATACGACTCCCGGTAAGGTCTTGATCAATCCTTCCACACCCTGTTGCGGCCCGGTCTGAAACTCCAAGCTCTTCGCGTCGAGCTGGGTGCGCGTATCGTCGCGCGCACGCTCATCGACCACATCCACACCCTGCAAGAGTTCATCGTTTCGCTTGAGTCGGAAATTCAGGGCCCGTTCTTCATTCGGCCCCATTGCAATGCGCATGGAATCGCTCCGGTGTCCGACCGAGCGCACCACCAGCCAATAGGCTCCGGGATCGAGTTCAAACGCAAAATTTCCCAATGGATCCGCGGTAGTGAATTGCCCGCCCGCCTGCAGGCTGGCTCCGGGTAGACCGTCGCCCCGAACATCCATCACCCGGCCGCTCAAACGGGCCTTTTGGGCATCCAGCAGATGGCAAAGGAGCAGCAGAAGAAAGGCAAGCATTCCCTTGTTCGACACGGGCTATTTCTTTTTTTTCAGGGATTCAAAGAACTGTGCCCAGGCAAAGGGATTGCTCAATGCGCCCAACATGGCCATTCCACCATCTGCGCCGTAGTAGCGACCTCTGTTGTACATGGCCGACTCCTGCATTCGGATGGCGGCCTTTTGGATGGCCACTGCATCGCTGCCCATGGTGGCAGCGCGTTCCCTGAGGCTTTGAATGGCCAGATTCCTTTGGGCGATGTCCATTTGGGTGGTCTCCACCTGCATGTTGAGCAAGTGGCTGATCAGACGATCCGGACTTGGCCAGGGATACAGGTTGACCTCCTGAAGCATGGTCGTGTCTCTTTTCAAAAAGATCTGCACGAGGTATTTCTTCTGTGTCAGGGTGTCGGGTACGTAGAGTTTCTCTTTTTGAAAGCCGAGATGCGAGACTTCCACCGTATCACCAGACCACACCGCGAGACTGAAGAAGCCTTCGTCGTCTGCAAGGGTTCCGGTGTTTCTGCTGCGCAGTCTCAAATAAGCACGTGGGATGAATTGTGGCAGGGAATCCGTGGTGAGTACCACCCCGCTGAGTTGAATGGCCGACTGGGCATGCAGGCGTTCAGGCAGGAAAGCCCCAAGCCCCAAGAGCAAAACCAAAAGAGGAAGTTGGCGCATCGGCCTCAAAAGTACGGAGTCAGGGAGCGAACACATGGCGTTAAAGGCGAAAAGCCGCACGGATCACACTTTGGTTGCCACAACCATCGGTCAGACTGAATTCAAGCTGATGTGTCCCTTTTGGCAAACGGTCTTCAAAGGGCAGAAAGAATCGGTTCCTCTTCGGGTCGTATTCGGCTAGATGCCACTTCCCATTAATGCGGGCTTCCCACTTCTCTATCCCGCTCAGATCATCGGACCCACGCAGGGCGATGCCCTTCTTTCCGGCGAGCGAACCGTTGGTCTTCCAGCCGTATGGCCGCAGCGCCGGCGGTATGGTGTCGATGGCCAGACCGTAACGACCGAAGGATCTGTTCTTGGCCTGGATGCGGTTGTCTCTGATCATTCCGCCTATGGACGAAATACGCCCTTTCGCAGAAATGTGAACGATCAAGGCTTTTTTTCGCAAGGCCATCGGAATCTTTTCGAGCGGCAAGCGGATGGTCAATGGCCGATGGGCAGGAACACTGTCTGAGAGAAAAACATAGATCGGACCGATCACTCCTTTTGGCGCATCTTCCGTCCGGTACTGTTCCCGTACATCGCAGTACAACGTCCCCTGCCGAACTTCAGCTCTTGCCTCACCGATCTGCATTTGGTGCTGTTTTCGCCAGTCGATACGCACCATTTCCCATTTTTCACGCGCAGCTCTGTTCACCTGGATCTGGAAGGCGAATTCCCGCTTGTTTCCGAGTGCATCGCATACGCGGATCAGCACATTCTTCTTTTCGCCCAGCTGGCCGCTTATCTGGCCTGAAGAGACGGAGCGAATATTGGACAGTCTGTTCCCAGGAAGCACATAGGTGCGCACCCATCTGCGTTTGCAACAAGCCACATCCTCATAGCGGGTGAGCGCGTTGATGTACCTCTTTTCGGAAAAGTCCAGTTCATCCGCAGTAAAGGAAAACGATTCCTTTCCATCCACTAAGAGTTCGATGCTGTGTACGCCATTCTTGTTGGCGGCCCCGTCCAGCTGATCATAGGTTTCCAGTTCGATTCCAATGCGATCGGGCACCAAGTGCATTTTGTCCTCCTGTATGGCGCCTCCAACACGACTCATGGAGGCATTGTCCAGTTCCACCCAGCGCACCCCCCGGATGATGGGCTTTTTCCCGTCACGCTTTTCCCATCCATGGGTCAGGGGATTTAAGGTGTGTTGGCTTTTGCTGTCGCGCAATTCGAAATGCAAATGTGGTCCCCCAGAACTTCCACTGTTCCCGCTTCGGCCGACGATCGCTGAAGAATCTATGGGCAATTTGCCTTTGGGAACATATACATCGAGAGCAAACGATCGCTTTTCGTATTGAAGGCTGCGTACATATGCCTGAATATCTTCTTCGAAACGCTGCAGGTGTGCGTACACGGTGGTCTTTCCGTTCGGATGGTCGATGTACAATGCATGCCCATAGCCATAAGGTGAGACTTTGATCCGGCTCACATGCCCTTCCCAAATGGAACGCACCGGCTGCCCTTCTTCTCCCTGGGTCTTTATGTCCACACCCGCATGGAAATGCCCTGAACGCAATTC
>CATILC010000019.1 GCA_949516455.1 Flavobacteriia bacterium
GTATTGCCCACATCGGAACGCAGAGAGATGTAGAATTTGATCTTGGGTTCTGTTCCGCTCGGGCGTGCCGTGATCTTGTATCCGTCTTCGGTGAAGAATTGAAGCACATTGGAGCGGGGAAGGTCGATCGTTGCGTTCAAACCACTGACCAGGTCGTATTCAGTACCCTTTTCGAAGTCTTTGATCCGGATCACTTTGGAACCTGCCAACGCAGTTGGGGGCGTGCTGCGCAGTCGGTCCATCATGGCCCTTATGGCCGCAGCACCGTCCTTACCTTTTCGGGTAACACTCTTCAGAGATTCCTCATATAGTCCGAAACGCAAATGGATGGCTTCCAGCTCACCAAAGAAGCTACTGCCCTTGGCTTTTGCCCAAGCTGCTGCCTCGGCAATGAGTGCGGCCGACCCAATGGCGTCCTTGTCGCGCACAAAATCTCCCACGAGGTAGCCGTAGCTCTCTTCTCCACCGCCGATGAAGGTCTTTTGGCCTTCCTCTTTACGGATCAGCTCAGCTATCCATTTAAAGCCTGTCAGGCAGATCTGGCAATCGACGCCATAGGCTTTGGCTATTTCTTGCAAAAGGTCTGAGGTGACAATGGTTTCAGCGATGAACTGCTGGCCGTCGAGTTTTCCTTGTGCTTGCCATGATTCCAGCAGATAGTAGATCAGTACCGCCGCCGTCTGATTGCCATTGAGCAGCGTCAGGTCGCCCGAATGGTCCCGCACGGCAATGCCTACGCGGTCGGCGTCGGGGTCGCATCCGATCACCAGATCGGCTCCGGTCTTCTCCGCTTGTTGCACGGCCATATCGAGCGCCTCGGCTTCTTCTGGATTTGGACTTTTCACTGTGGGGAAGGATCCGTCGGGTACAGCCTGCTGCTGAACAGACTGCACATTTTCGAATCCCAGCGCTTCGAGTGCCTGTGGCATCAGGGTGATGGCCGTTCCGTGGATCGAAGTGAAGACGATCTTGAGGTCTTTTTTTCCGTTGTTTCCAAGCGATACGCTCTTTAGTTCTTCCAGGTAGGCCTCTTCGACCTCTGTCCCAAGTTCGTGGATGCGTCCGGGATCGGCATCGAACAAGACCGCTTCAGCAGCCACCTGCCGAACTTCCTCGATCACCGCCTTGTCGTGTGGAGGCACGAGCTGCCCGCCATCGGACCAATAGACCTTGTAGCCATTGTACTCCGGAGGGTTGTGGCTCGCAGTGATCATGATCCCGCTTTGACAACCGAGGTGGCGAATGGCAAAACTCAAGAGCGGGGTCGGGCGGAGGTCTGGGAAAAGGAAGGCATCCATTCCGTTGGCAGAGAGGATCTCGGCTGTCTGCACAGCAAATTCCCGTGAATGATGCCGGCTATCGTGTGAGATGACCACACGTATCGGTTCGGAAAAGGACTTTTTCAGGTAATTGGCCAGTCCTTGTGTGGCCATGCCCAGAGTGTATCGGTTCACGCGATTGGATCCAGCACCCATCGTGCCGCGGAGTCCTCCTGTACCAAAGTCCAGATCTTTGTAGAATGCATCTGTGAGACCTTCGGGATCGCTTTCGATGAGTTGTTGAACTTCCTTTTGGGTGGAAGCATCATAGGGGGCTTTCAACCAGCCTTTGGCTTTGTTCAGGATATCCGGATCGACCATCGCAGAGGATTTTTGATTTCCTGCACAAAATTAAGGACCGAGAAGTCAGGCAACCCATCAGTTTTGACGATTCGGATGCGATCTTTGAACTTTTGCAGACCGATCGGATCATTGAATATGAGAATAGACATCATCACTCTTCTTCCCAAACTCCTGGAAGGGCCTTTTGCCGCAAGTATTTGCAGGCGGGCCCAAGACAAGGGACTGGTCGAGGTGCACATCCACGATCTGCGCAGCTATGGCCTGGGCGACTCCCGCCATTTGGACGACTACGCCTTCGGAGGCGGAGCTGGGATGGTGCTCCGACCGGAACCCGTTGCAGCCTGTATCGATCAGCTTAGATCGGAACGGACCTATGATGAAGTGATCTATACCAGTCCGGACGGTCGGCGTTTCGATCAAAGCCAGGCAAATGAGTTGAGTCTCAAAAGAAACATCATGATCCTCTGTGGGCACTACAAAGGTGTGGACCAGCGCATCCGCGATCGATTCATCACGCGGGAAATTTCCATTGGTGATTATGTGCTCTCCGGTGGTGAGTTGGCAGCAGCTGTTCTTTCTGATGCGCTGATCCGTTTGGTCCCCGGTGTTCTCAACGACGAGTCTTCTGCGCTCACCGATTCTTTTCAGGACGGATTACTCGCCCCGCCCGTCTACACACGGCCGGCGGAGTGGGAGGGAATGCAGGTTCCAGAAGTTCTTAGAAGTGGCGATCCCAAGGCCATCGAAGCCTGGAGGGACCAGCAGGCCATAGAGCGTACGCGGGTGCGGCGCCCTGACCTGCTCGATCAGTGAGGCTTTGGCGTATCTATTTTCTCCACCTGATTCTGTTGAAGGTCGACTGTAACCTCCGCCCCTAAGCCTTCCAGGAAGAGTTTTAGCTTATTTCCTTTTTGCGTCACCACCCTGGCCTCGGCGTCCATAAGTACCCCGGACCGGATCCGAACGCGCTCCTCTGCAATAAAGCGCATGCTGATCGCCTCGTGGGCGTATTCACCGAGCCAATTCTGCAGAACCTGAATTTCCTGATCCCGAACACGCGCAGGTTTGCCAAGCCAAAAGAGGTAGCGCACCAGGCCTGGGACCACGAAGACCTCTTCTCTGCGGTGGTCTTCAATGCGCAAAAAGATGTACGAATTGAACAGCGGTTCTTCGACCCATTTCCATCGGTCGCTCCACCGGCGCCTGGTCTTTTTGACGGGGCAGAACACTTCAAATCCCATGGCCGTGAGTTTCTCAGCGCATTTTTTTTCTGCTCTCGATTTGCAGTACAAGACTTTCCAGTCGGTGATTTCCGTCGTTTTGGGTGGCTGCGCTGGAGTCGGTCCAGCGGATTCTTTTTTCTTCCTCATTCAGGCCTTACTGTGTGCAGCTTGTTTATGTATCTTTGCCCTCCTTAAATAAGCCTTGAGTCGCGGCAATAGTTATTGCGAAAGTCGGAAACAAGGTGCAATGAGCAAGAAAGATGGACGAGTTGATCAAATATGTCGAAGACCAGTATGTGGAGCGAAAGGACATCCCTGACTTCAGCGCTGGAGACACCGTAACCGTTTATTATCAGATCCGCGAAGGAGCCAAAGTGAGAACGCAGTTCTTCAAGGGCGTTCTGCTGCAGCGCCGCGGTTCTGGGGCGACCGAGACATTCACCATCCGAAAGATGTCCGGCGGTGTGGGTGTGGAGCGCATCTTCCCAGTGAACAACCCTTCCATCGAGAAGATCGAGCTCAACAGAAAGGGAAGCGTCCGCAGGGCACGCATCTTCTATCAGAGAGCCTTGACCGGAAAAGCCGCTCGAATTAAAGAAAAGAGAATGTAGGCTTTACGCCCAATTTAGATGAAAACCGCTCATTTGTAGCGGTTTTTTTTTATGTCTACATGAATCGCAGGGCAACAGGTGTGCGCATGCTGAGGCGTTCAGAGTACAAGAATCAATCGGTGATGCTGCTGCAAATACGAGAAGAGCATTTTGCAGTGATCTGCACTTTTCAGTTCCTCCAACTTTTTCCCCGAAACAAGCGATATGATTTCCCGGACAGGGAGACGGCAGAAGCTTTTTTTGAAAAGACCCTCAAGCGCATTGTTCGGAAGAGAACCGCGGCCTGAGCTGCGCCTGATCACTGGGAGGTGATCACAAAGACGGTTCTCCGGTTCAAGGCTTTCCCTTCCTCTGTGGTGTTGTCGGCTGCAGGTCGGCTCTCCCCATAGCCCCGGTGCCGCATCTGCCCGGGATCGACCCCTTCGTCTAAAAGATGCTCATAGACCTTGGTGGCTCTTCGGGAAGACAGCTTGAGATTGGCAGAGGCGCTGCCTACTTCATCTGTATGTCCCTGGATCTCAACATGTACATTGGGGTGCTCCACGAGAAAATCGCGGAAGACCTGCAGGACGGCTAGAGAAGAGTGATTCAGTTCTGCGCTGTTGCTGGCAAAGTAGATGTCCCGAAGACGGTA
>CATILC010000020.1 GCA_949516455.1 Flavobacteriia bacterium
GAGGCCTACATCCCCAGTTCCGGAACCTACATCGAGAAGGACCTGTCGATCAATGACGAGATCGAGAAGATGCGTTTGAGCACCACTTCTTCTCTACTCTCCGGTCGTCGGGATGTGCTGGTGGTCGCCTCGGTCAGCTGCCTCTATGGCATAGGCAACCCTGAGTCCTTTTATTCGCAGACCATAGAGGTCCATCAGGGGATGAATATTTCCCGTCAGGCTTTTCTGCATGCACTGGTGGCTGCGCTCTACTCACGAACGGAAGGCGATTTTGCCCGAGGGAGTTTCCGGGTACGGGGCGATGTGGTGGACCTCTACCCTGCCTATGCGGATACCGTATACCGCTTCCATTTTTGGGGCGATGAGATCGAAAAGATCGAGAACTATGCGCCGGAGATCCCGGAACAAACGGAGATCGTCGAGCGCATTCGGATCTTCCCGGCCAATCTGTTTGTGACCTCCAAAGACAACTTGAACGGGGCCATCCATCACATCCAAGACGACCTGATGGATCAGGTGGGTTACTTTTCCAACCAGGCCAGATTACTTGAAGCCAAACGCCTTGAAGAGCGGACGAATTTCGATCTGGAAATGATCCGGGAGCTTGGCTATTGCTCGGGCATTGAAAACTACAGCCGCTACCTCGACGGCAGGCAACCCGGACAGCGTCCCTTCTGCCTGTTGGATTACTTCCCTGATGATTATTTGATGGTCATCGATGAAAGTCATGTCACCGTTTCTCAGGTCCGGGCGATGTATGGAGGAGACCGAAGCCGAAAAGAGAATCTGGTGGACTACGGCTTCCGTCTGCCTGCTGCCTTGGACAATCGTCCGCTGCAGTTCGAGGAATTCGAACAGCTTCAGAACCAAGTGATCTACGTGAGTGCCACTCCGGCAGAATATGAACTGCAGCGATCGGAGGGGATTGTTGCAGAGCAGCTCATCCGACCCACGGGTTTGCTCGATCCCCGCATCGAGGTTCGTTCTTCGGAGAATCAGGTGGATGACCTGCTCGAGGAGATCCGAAAACGCTGCGAGATCGACGAACGCGTTCTGGTGACCACCCTGACCAAACGCATGGCGGAAGAACTCACCAAATACCTCACCAGATTTGGTGTTCGCTGCCGCTACATCCATTCAGATGTGGACACACTGGAACGGGTAGAGATCATGCGCGACCTTCGGCTGGGGCTCTTCGATGTACTCATCGGAGTAAATCTGTTGCGGGAAGGACTGGATCTGCCTGAGGTCTCATTGGTGGCCATCATGGATGCTGATAAAGAGGGCTTCTTGCGCTCAGAACGTTCGCTGGTACAGACGATCGGACGAGCGGCACGGAACATCAACGGCCTGGCCATCATGTATGCGGAGAAGATGACCGACAGCATGAAGGACACCATCGAGGAGACCGACCGCAGGCGCAGCCGGCAGGCAGCCCATAACAAAGAGCACGGGATCACCCCTCAGGCACTGAAGAAAAGCAAAGAGCAGATCCTGGCGCAAACCACGGCAGCCAGTGGCAAAAAGGCCTACGAAGAGCCTCAATGGCAGAATTTGCAGGCTGCAGAGGAAACCGTGGACTACACAGACAAGAAAAGCCTGGAAAAGGCCGTTGAGAAGACCCGAAAGGAAATGGAGAAAGCGGCCAAAGCACTGGATTTCATTCAGGCAGCTGCCTTGCGTGACCGGCTGCTCGAACTCGAGTCCAAAAGAAGCACGGTCCGGGGCTGATTCAATAGCCCAGCAGCTCCCCGTCCACCTCAGTGTCTCGGATGAACGACCAGCTTTTCTGAAGGTCGTGGTGAAAGATGCGGTCCCCCTCGATGACGGGCACCTGCTCCCGATACTGATCGATCAAAGCCGTCAGGAATGAAGATGTCTTCCGCCCGGAAAGATGAAGGGCCTGAGTGGC
>CATILC010000021.1 GCA_949516455.1 Flavobacteriia bacterium
CTTTGTTGGGCCTGAAACCTTTACTGTTCCTGCCTGCCAAGAGCAGGACAAGTGCCCTTACACCATTGATATGATCGATTCTTTCGGAGACGGCTGGAATGGCAATGTACTGGCCTTCAGTCAGGGCAGTTCTACGGCGGGAACCTTTGGGGCTGGCTTTGTCACCGGCAGCAGCTATGGTCCGGACACAGTCTATCTCTGCCCGAACCTACCGGTGCAGATCGTCGTAAATACTCTGGGCTCCTGGTCACAGGAAGTTGGGTTCACTGTAAATGATCCACAGGGTATGGCCATATTCACCCATACACCTGGAAATACCTTCACTGCCAATACCGTCTTCAACACCTTCACGCCGAATTGCGTGCCTCCGGCTTGTCCCAACCCAACAGGGCTCAACGCCACGCCAAGCACGAATTCCGCTTCACTGAGCTGGACAGAAGGCTCACCCGGAGCAAGCACATGGATCGTGGACTACGGTCCGACAGGCTATGTTCAGGGGTCAGGTACCCTCGGCACGACCATCGTCACCAACTCCAATCCGTTCAACCTGACCGGTTTGAATGCGGCTTCGGGCTATGTGTACTACGTAGCTGAATTGTGCCCCAATGGCGTGGACACTTCCAACTATACCGGGCCATTCGCTTTCAGCACCCTTTGTGCTACGGTCAATGTGCCCTTTGCAGTTGATTTTGAATCGCTCACTTCAGGAAGTGTGGGGCCAAGCCTTGCCAATTGCTGGGAAACCTCTGGCTCTTCCTCTGCACCCAATTGGGTCGCCTTCGAATCCACAGGCAGCAATTCGAATTCCTTTAATACTGGGCCGCACTACGATCATACGTTTTGGGGAAGCCCCGGTGGCGTCTATATGTACCTCGAGTGCAGCGGTGGCAGCCAAGGCGATACCGCTGGATTGGTATCTGTTCCGATCGATCTCTCTGGTGTATCAAATCCACAGCTCGATTTCCATTACCACATGTACGGTGCTGCGATGGGCAATCTGTACGTAGGGATGAACTCGGGCTCCGGCTGGACATATATCGATACCCTGATCGGTCAGCAGCAGACCTCGGGCACGGATACTTTCCGCTTGCGCACAATTCCATTGACCGGAGCAACAGGCGTGACACGCATCAAATTCATTGGAGAAAGAGGGAGCAGCTTTGAGAGTGATATGTCCATCGATGACGTGATGATCACCAACGGTGGAAGTACCAATCCGGGCTGTGCCACACCTACGAATTTTGCTCAAATGGCCGCGAGTTGTACCTCGGTGGATCTGGACTGGACGGGCACTGGAAACGGCTCCCTCCTGGAATACGGGCCAGCAGGTTTCACCCCCGGAACCGGGATGACCGCCTTCGGAACACAACCCTTCACGGTCGCCGGTCTGAATCCGAATACTGCCTATGATTTCTGGGTGGCGGACACTTGTGGCATCACCAACGACACCAGTGGTTTCGCTGGCCCGCTCACGCTGACCACGCCCAACCAGCCCACGCCCAACATCACCTTCAGCTGGATCCAGTCTTCCACAACGCTGACCGAAGCCATGGTGGATTTCGATGCAAGCAGCATCTTGGGCGCCACCGGCTACTACTGGAATTTCGGAAACGGAGCTTCTGATTCGAACGCCGTGGCCATGTCCACCTATCTCCAGAACGGCACCTATAGTGTTCTCCTCCGCGTATTCAACGACTGTGGTAGCTCGGATACGATCTTCGATGTGACCGTTGGGGGCATCAGCCTGCTGGAACAGGATCTGGGCAACCGGATCGAAGTCTTCCCGAATCCAACCAATGGACAGTTCCGAGTGCTTTTGGAATCCAGCCGGAAACGGGATTTCGAATTCGAGCTGATCGATATGCAGGGGCGCCGCATCCGGCAGCAGAGCGTGCAAAACCTGCAGGGCAAGCAAGAAGTGCTCTTCGACCTGACCGACTTTGCTCAGGGAGTGTACCTGCTGCGGATATCGAGTGAGGGTGCACACACCCTAAGAAGCATTCAGCGCAACTGATCAGCAATTATTCAAAAGAGAAAAGCCCCGATTCACGGGGCTTTTTTTGTTGATCAGTCTTTTAAAAGGCCCTCGAACATCAGCCGAGCTGTGGCGGGGTTGGTGGCCAAAGGAACATTGTGTACATCGCACAAGCGCATCAGCATGGCGACATCTGGTTCGTGGGGGTGTTTGTCCAAAGGATCGCGAAAAAAGAATACGGCCTGAACTCGGCCTTCAGCCACCTCTGTTGCAATCTGGGCATCGCCGCCCAATGGGCCGCTCAACATGCGGTGCACCTTCAGTCCGGCTTTCTCGACAAAAGTGCCGGTCGTTCCTGTGGCGATCAATTCGATGTCCTCTCTCTGGAAAAGCGAAAGATGGTCGCGGACAAAGCCCACCATGTCTGCTTTCTTTCCGTCGTGTGCGATCAGAGCGATCTTCATTTCTTCTTTAGTTGGATATATGAATAAAAGTAGACGGCCAGGGGCAGTCCAACGATCAGCAATATGACGACCCAACTCCAAGGCGCAAGGGGATCTGGGATCTCCTGAGCCGCCGTCCAGATCGTGTACAGGATGTAGATCAACAAAAGGCTCATGCTCAACTGTATGCCGTTCAAGAGTGTGCGGGATCTCGTATACATGGCCTCCATGATCTC
>CATILC010000022.1 GCA_949516455.1 Flavobacteriia bacterium
ATCCGCGGGCGGATCAGCAAACTGAAAGCCGACCTGAAAAAGATCGACAAGCAAATGGCCACGCAGCGGGGAAACCGCGGCGCACTGGTTCGTGTGGCGCTGATCGGATACACCAATGTAGGCAAATCTACCCTGATGAACGTCCTGAGCAAGGCGTCGGTTTTCGCTGAGAACAAGTTGTTCGCCACCCTGGACACCACCGTCCGCAAGGTGGTGATCGGCAACCTGCCTTTCCTGCTGTCCGATACAGTGGGCTTCATTCGCAAACTGCCCACCCAATTGGTCGAATCCTTCAAGAGTACTTTGGACGAGGTGCGGGAAGCGGATCTGCTCTTGCATGTGCTCGACGTCTCCCATCCGGCCTTCGAGGACCATTTCCACAGTGTGCAGAAGACGATCGCCGAACTGGGCGCATCAGAAAAACCCATGCTTCTTGTTTTCAATAAGGTCGATGCCTTTCGGCCGGCAGAGGTGGATGAATTCGACCTGAGCGAAACCGAGGACCGATCCTATTCAAGCCTGGAAGAACTCGAGAAAAGCTGGATGGCCAAGAGCCATGAGAATGCCGTTTTCATCTCAGCCGTCAAAAAGATCCAGATCGAAGAGCTTCGCAGCACGATTTTCTACCTGATCAAGGGCATCGCTGCCGATCGATACCCCAATCTCTCTTACTGAATGGGCTCGAGCTGCTGTTTTGGACCGATGCTTCATCCTACTTTCGTACAACCAATGAAGCAGGCATGAAGATCAGTGGATTCTCCATGGCGCGAAATGCGTCCAAGCTGTACTATCCATTGCGTCATGCGATCGAATCCATATTGCCGATCTGCGATGAATTCGTGGTAGCCATTGGTTCGGGAGATGCCGATGACCGAACGCGCGAGGAAGTGGAAAAGATCGGTTCAGACAAGATCCGCATCATCGACACGGTCTGGGACCTCGAGAAATACCCGCGCGGCATGGAAAATGCCCATCAGACCGACATAGCCATGAAGGCCTGCACGGGGGACTGGCTCTTTTATGTACAGGCCGATGAAGTGGTGCACGAGCGCTTCCTGCCGGTGATCGAGAACAGGTGCCAGGAGCTGCTGGCGGATCAGGAGGTGGAAGGCCTGCTCTTCGATTATATTCACTTTTATGGGGACTACGACCACCACCACGTGGGCCACGATTGGTACAAGAAAGAGATTCGCATCGTTCGGAATCTGCCCGATATGCATTCCTGGATATCTGCACAGAGCTTTCGCAGGATCCCCGATTTCGACGGACTGAATTACCGCGTAAAAGAGGGCACCCACAAACTCAGGGTGGCTTCCTCAGGTGCCCAGATGTTCCACTACGGCTGGGTGCGGCCGCCGCATCTGATGCAGAAAAAGAAGAAATCGCTGGGCACGATCCATCACGGTTCCCAAGCCATGGACGCTGCCTACAGGGAAAAACCCATTGCCTTTGACTACGGACCGCTCGGCCGAACCCGAAAATTCGAAGGCACTCATCCGGCGGTTCTCAAAGACTGGATCGCGCGCTTCGACTGGCAAGATCAACTGAATTACAGCTCAAAGGAGCGCGGTGGAAAACGCGAGCTCCTTCCACATGACCGGCCCAAGAGCCGTCTGATCAGCTGGATCGAACAGAATATGCTCGGAGGAAGAAGCCTGGGTGGTTTCAACAACTACATCCTTCTTGACAGGTGATCAGCCGACCGATTCCATGAAATCGCGGATCAGATCGTGCATCTGGTCTGGCTGCTCGGCCTGAACCCAATGCCCGGCGTCTGTCACGGTTTGCAACTCCATTTCGGGGAAGAAACGGTGCATTCCCGGAAGATCATCGTCCTCAATGTAGCCGGAACGGCCGCCCCGAATGAACAGTACTGGTCCGTCGAATCCTCCGCTGGGCGCAAGCTCCTCGCCCACCTTTTGCAGTTCGCGGTCGATGACCTCAAGGTGGAAGCGCCATTCAAATCCCTTTTCCTTGTCGCGACTCAGACTTTTCATCAGGAACTGACGAACGCCCCATTCCGGAATGCCTGAACGCTCGAGGAAGGCGTCGACTTCCGACCGGCTCTTCATCTGGTGGAGCGGTACGGACCGAAGTGCCTGAACGATGGTCCGATGATGGATGGGGTACTGCTTTGGGCCGATATCGACCACCACCAAGCTGCTCAGCAGATCGGGGGCCTCTGACGCCAGGCGCATGGCGGTCTTGCCGCCCATGCTGTGGCCCATCAGATGCACTCCGGAGAGCCCGTGTTCTTCCATGTAGCCCGCCACGTCTTCGGCCATATGGGCGTAGGACCATTGTTCGCTTTTTGGAGAGCGGCCGTGGTTGCGCTGATCGATCAGATGGACCTCTCGATGCGCCGCCCAGCGACGGCCAAGACTCATCCAGTTGTCACACATGCCAAAGAGTCCGTGTAAGACCAAAAGGGGTGTGCCGCCCTCTCCTATGATCCTGGAGAAGAGCTTCAACCCGCTCCCATTGCCTCAGCGAGTTCGAGCTCGCGCAGATACATCCGTATGCTGTTCTCCAATCCGAAATAAAGGGCGTCGGAGATCAAGGCATGCCCAATGGACACCTCCAACAGATCGGGCAAAGTGCCTGCGAAATACCTCAGATTGTCCAGGTCCAGGTCATGTCCTGCATTGAGTCCGATGCCGATCTTTTGAGCCTCCTCTGCGGCTTCCAAAAAAGGACGAACCGCCGCCATTCGGTCTTTTGCGTAACCAGATGCATAAGACTCCGTGTACAACTCGATCCGATCGGCGCCCAGATCATGAGCGGCTTTCACCTGCTTGGGTTCGGCTTCCAAAAAAACGGACACCCGCATGCCTTGGGCCTTCAACCGATCGATGATGGGCCGAAGAACGGATGCCTTTCCCACGCAGTCCCAACCCGCATTGGAGGTCAGCGCATCGGGTGGGTCTGGAACCAAAGTGACCTGCTGTGCATCCACGGATTCCACCAAATCGAGAAAGTCATCGGAGGGGTAACCTTCAATATTGAACTCAGTGGACACCAGCGAACTCAGGTCACGGACATCCTGATAGCGAATATGACGCTCATCCGGCCGCGGATGAACCGTGATGCCCTGGGCACCAAAGGATTCACAATCCCGAGCCGCTTTCAGCAGATCGGGCACAGCTCCTCCCCGCGCATTGCGAAGGGTGGCGATCTTGTTTATGTTGACGCTCAATCGGGTCATGCGGCTGCAAAAATAAATGGACTAAGTTTGATCGATGACCGTTCAACAACTGCTTCAGAACGATGTTCTGCCGCTCCAAATGGAGGATGCCGTTCACTTTGCGCTTGGGCTGATGGATGAGCTCAAGGTCAGGGAGTTGCCTGTTAATTCGGGCGATATTTTTCGCGGTCTGTTGCGGGAGGATCGGCTCGAGCAGATCGCAGATGAATCGCTGAGTCTGCAATCCGCCCAACTCAACCCGGAACCACTTTTCACCGGACAGGACCGCAGCCTGCATCATGCATTGCGCATCATGCACAGCGGTGAGCTCAGTCTGTTGCCCGTACTCGATGAGAACGGACTCTATTGCGGCTATCTCTCTGCAGAACATCTGTTCCATGAACTCGGAGGCCTTTTGAGCGCAGATGTATCCGGAGGCGTTCTGGTCCTCGAGATGGCTGCCGAGGACTATCAGCTTTCTGAGATCGCCCAGATCATGGAAACCAACGACCTGAAGATCCTCAATGCAACGGTTCGGCCTGTGGAAATGAGTACGCGCATCGAGGTGATGCTCAAGACCCAGTCCCGCGATCTGAGCAGGGCCCTGCAGACACTGGCCCGTTACGAGTACAAAGTGCAGCTGGCCGAATTCGAAGATGACCGAGACCTGCAGCTTAACGAACGTTACGAAATGCTGATGAAAATGCTGGAAATATGAGCCTTCAGATCGCCATTTATGCACGCGACATAAAAAAAACGTCCGTCCCCTTTCTCGAAGAACTGATGCTTCAGATCAGAAATTCGGGCGCAGGCCTCGTACTCTTTGAAGCACTGGCAGAAACCGTGGCTTCACTCGACGAAAACAGTCAAGAGATGCATGTCTTTTCCGATCATGTGCAACTGAACCGCTATGCACCGGATTTTTTGATCACTCTGGGAGGAGATGGAACCATCCTCGAAGCAGCGACCATCGTCCGCGATGCCCGGATCCCCATCCTCGGGATCAACCTGGGCCGGCTTGGATTTCTGGCAGATGTGGCCAAGACCGAGATCAGCAGGGCCGTAAAGGCATTACTGGCAGAAGACTACGACATAGTGGAACGGAGCCTGATCGAGTTGGAGTCGGACCCGTCCGTACTTGAGATCGACTTTCCCTATGCCCTGAATGAGGTGACCACAGGGCGCAAGGATTCCACATCCATGGTGAGTGTGGACACCTTCATCGACGGCACTTTCCTGACCACCTATTGGGCGGACGGACTCATCGTATCCACACCGACCGGAAGCACGGGGTACAGCCTGAGCTGCGGCGGTCCGATCATGATGCCTCAGTCGCGAAATTTCGTTCTCACCCCCATCGCACCGCACAACCTCAACGTTCGTCCTTTCGTGATCCCAGACAACCAGGAGATCGAACTCATCGTGGAAAGCCGGAAACGAGAGGTGCAGATATCGATGGATTCCAGGATCTATCAGGCGCCCAGCGGCTGCTCGCTGAAACTTCGAAAGGCAGGCTTCAGCCTCGCCTCGGTGCAGCTCAAAGACCTCCCATTTTCGAGTACCCTGAGAAGCAAGTTATTCTGGGGCGTGGATCGTCGCAACTGATTGATAATACGAATGTTCAAGGTGCGTTATTTCTCTATATTTGCGCTCCTTGAAAATGAAGTATTTCCCAATATCCAGGCGGCTTTTTCCGCTTCTCCTCCTCTTGTTCCCCCAGCTGCACTTCGCTCAAAACCACGAAATGGGCATGGGCGGTGGTGTGACCAATTTTCTAGGGGATGTCGGGCACTATGGGATCGCTCCCCCCCGCTCCTACTTTGGGGAATTCCACTACCGCTACACCTACCATCAGTACTACGGCCTCCGGCTGACGGGCAGCTATGGTCGGGTCGAGGCACGTGATGCATGGAGCGGACTGGAGGAAAGGCAACAGCGGAATCTCTCTTTTCGCTCCGACATCTGGGATGCCAAGGCCTTGTTCGAGGTCAATTTCTTTCGCTTTGACCCGAGAAGCTCAGACCACAACAACACCTTTTACATCTTTGGCGGGCTCGGGGTCTTTGGCTTCGAACCGCAAGCCCAGTACCAAGGCAGCTGGGTGGATCTCAGGCCACTGGGAACCGAAGGACAGGCATCCGTGAACGAACAGGGCTTGTATGCCAAGGTCGATCTGATCTATCCATTCGGTTTCGGGTACAAACACGCATTCAACGAACACTGGCAATTCCATCTGGAATTCATGGCCCATTCGACGGCAACTGATTACCTGGACGACGTGAGCGGTCTTTATGTCAATGCGGTGGAATTGGGCGAACTTCGCGGTCAGGTGGCTGCTGATCTGTCCGACAGAAGCCTGGTACCGCTCGATCGCTCGGGCTACGACCGCGGCAACAGCCAGACTAAAGACTGGTATTTTTTCACTGGAGTCGGACTGGTTTGGAGATTCACCACGAATAGGGAAGTTTGTGCCGAATTTTGGGGACGATAATATGAGTTCAGCCATTCAACTTGACAAGGAGCGCATACCGAGGCACATTGCTGTGATCATGGATGGCAATGGTCGCTGGGCAAAGAAGAAAGGTATCTTCCGCTCCATCGGCCACGAAAATGGAGTGGATGCACTCCGGCGCACCTCACGGGCCTGTTCTCGACTGGGCGTGGAATTTCTGACCGTCTATGCCTTCTCCACAGAGAATTGGAACCGTCCCAAACTGGAGATCGATGCGTTGATGAGCATTCTGGTCAGTGCGCTGCGCAGTGAATTGGACATTCTCTTAGAGAACAAGATCCGTTTGAGCGCCATTGGCAACATTGAGAGCCTTCCCAAAAAATGCCAGAAAGAACTGCGCGAGGTGCACGAGAAGACCAGCGAAGATTTTGAAATGACCCTGACGCTGGCTCTGAGCTACAGCTCCAAAGACGAATTGGTCCTGGCCACCCGGAGGATCGCCGAACAGGTGAAACAAGGAAATCTCGATCCGGACAAAATCGATGAAAAGCTGATACAGGAGCACCTTTTCACCTCAGCAATGCCCGATCCCGACCTATTGATCCGCACCAGCGGAGAACATCGGATCAGCAATTATCTGCTCTGGCAGATCGCATACTCAGAACTGTATTTTTGCCCCAAATTGTGGCCGGATTTCAATGAGGAGGATCTTGAGTTGGCCATTGAAGAATATCAACGCAGGGAACGGCGTTTCGGAAAGATCAGTGAACAGATCAAGGCAAAAAAATAAGGTGAGCAAGAACGTACTGATCTTCAGTCTTATCGCCCTTTTGTGTTCGCCCCTGGCGTGGGCCCAATCGATCGACGTCATACCCGGTATTGAATACGAGATCGGCGGCATCGAAGTTCGGGGGAGTGGCAATCTCGACAATTCCGTGATCGTCCTGCTCAGCGGCCTACAGGTGGGTGAAAAGGTCACCTTCCCAGGCGAGAAGATCCAAAGTGCGGTCCGCAAACTGTGGCGACAGAAGCTGTTCAACGATGTTTCTCTAGCCGTCACACGTAAGATCGGCAACACGGTCTTCCTCGAGATCCGCCTGCAGGAATTGCCCAAGCTCTCCAAGTATGGAATATTCGGGATCAAAAAATCCAAGAGGGACAACATCCGTGAAGAGATCAACCTGTCCCGCGGACTGATCGTCACCGAAAACCTGAAGACCAATACGATCAACAAGATCAAGCGGTACTATCGCGACAAGGGCTACCTCAACGCCACAGCAAGTATCGAGTCCGTGGTGGACACTTCGGTCAACAACGCCGTACTGCTCAACATTTTCATCGAACCGGGCGAACGGGTCAAGATCCGCGACATCAACTTCCATGGCAATGTGGAGCTCTCCGACAAAAAACTTCGCAAGGCGATGGAGGAAACCAAACGCAAACGCATTTGGTCGCTCTTCCGCAGCAGCAAGCTGATCAAGGAGGAATACAAGAACGACCGTCAGCTGATCATCGATGCCTACAACGAGAATGGTTTCCGGGATGCCCGCATCCTCAGAGACAGCATTTATCAGGTATCGGACAACCGCGTGGTGATCGACATCTATGTGGAGGAAGGGAGTAAATTCTACTTCGGCTCCATCGACTGGCTCGGAAATACGAAATACCCCAGCGAGGTACTGGAGAATGTCCTCCGGATCCGAAAGGGAGACGTCTACGACGGCAAACTGCTGCAAGAACGGCTTTTCTTCGACCCGAACGGAAACGATGTCAGTTCGCTCTATCTCGACAATGGCTATCTCTTCTTCCAGCTGAATCCTGTAGAGGTGCGGGTGGAGAACGACTCGATCGATTACGAAATGCGCATCAGCGAGGGGCGTCAGGCCACCATCAATGCGGTATCGGTATCGGGCAATGACCGCACCAATGACCATGTCGTCATGCGGGAACTGCGCACCCGTCCAGGCGCCCTTTTCAGAAGATCTGATGTGCAGCGGACCTACCGGGAACTCGCTCAGCTGGGTTTCTTCGATCCACAGGCACTGGATGTCAGTACACTGCCCAATCCGCAGAACGGGACCGTGGACATCGAATACAAGGTGGTGGAAAAGTCTACCAGCCAGCTGGAGCTTCAAGGCGGCTGGGGCGGCGGACGCGTGGTCGGTACCATTGGTCTGAACTTCAACAACTTTTCGGCGCGCAACATTTGGAACAAGAAGGCGTGGCGGCCGCTTCCGTCGGGAGACGGGCAGACGATCAGTCTGCGGGCCCAGACCAACGGCAGCTTCTTCCAGTCGTACAGCGTCTCGTTCACTGAACCCTGGCTGGGGGGCAAAAAGCCCAATTCACTAACGCTTTCGGTCTTCCACAATGTGCAGACCAACGGCTTGCCCAAGGGCGATGCCAACCGTCAGGCCCTGCAGATCACATCCATCTCCGCAGGTCTTGGCCGTCGACTCAAATGGCCCGACGACTACTTCACCCTCTACACAGCACTCGAATACCAGATCTTCAACCTGCAGAAATACCAGACCGGATTCCTTGCATTCAATGATGGCCGGGCGAATTCACTCAATCTGAAATTGGTTCTGGGCAGGAACAACACCGATGTCCCCATATTCCCGACCAAGGGCTCGAATTTCTCCCTCACTCTGGAAGTCACTCCGCCCTTTACTCTGATGAATGGGCAGGATCTGCGCGGAGCAGAAGATTCAAAAAAGTACCGCTGGATCGAATACCACAAGTGGAAGTTCTCTGGAAGCTGGTTCTCTCAGATCGCCAAGAATTTCGTCCTGCGCACGCACATGGAATTCGGCGTGCTGGGCTTTTTCAATCCCGACATCGGACTGCCTCCCTTTGAACGATTCTTCGTCGGTGGAGACGGGCTGCAGAATTTTGTGATCGATGGAAGAGAGATCATCGGATTGCGCGGCTACCCGAACAATTCGCTCTCCGGGAGCAATGGAGATCCGCTCTACACCAAGTTCATCTTCGAATTCCGTTACCTGATCTCGCCCAACCCACAGGCCCAGATCTTTGCCCTGGCTTTTGCCGAAGGAGGCAACTCCTACCGACAGTTCGAAGAATTCAACCCCTTCCTGATCAAGCGGTCCGCGGGCATCGGCATACGGATCTTCATGCCCATGTTCGGTCTTTTGGGCATAGATTTTGGTCATGGATTCGATCCCATCCCCGGAGCAGCAACTCCGAGCGGTTGGCAAACGCACTTCATCATTGGCCAGCAATTCTAATCGCGCAGAAATGAACCGACTCAAGGCACTATTCCTATCGCTGGCGATTGCATTCTCGGCTGCTCTTTCGGCTCAGGCGCGCCTGGCCTACGTGGACACACAGAAGATCCTCTCCCGCATTCCGGAATACGAACAGGCACAGAACCAGATCAACAAACTGTCGGAGCAGTGGGCCGGTGAAGTGGAGGCCCTGCGCTCAGAGGCCGATGCGCTGGAAAATGCCTACCAGGCCGAAAAAGTCCTTTTGACACCCACTCTGCAAAAGGAACGGGAAGACATGAATCAGGCAAAAAGAGATGAGGCACTGGCCTTGCAACGGAAGTACTTCGGTCCCGACGGATCGCTCTTCCAAAAGCGCAAGGAACTCATCCAACCCATCCAGGACCAGATCTACAATGCAGTGCAGGAGGTGGCCAAGAAGAGACGATTGGACATGGTCATGGACAAATCGGGAGCGATCACGCTGCTCTATGTGAGCAACTCGCTCGATATTAGCGACCTCGTTCTCGAAAAAATGGGATACTGAAAACAAAAGCAAGCAAACAATGAATACACGCATCCTTTCACTGGTTCTCGCACTCGCAATGAGCATGGGAACCGCTCTCGCACAGAAGATCGGCCACATCGCTATGGATCAGGTGGTGCAGCTCATGCCCGAAACACAGGCCGCACAGACAGAGATCGAGGCCTACGCCCAAAAGCTCGAGACCGATTTTCAGGAGATGCAGCAGGAGTACATGAACCTGGTCACCGATTTTCAGGAAAAGGAGGCCCAGATGACCAAGCTCAACCGCGACAACAAGATGCAGGAGATCCAGGGCATGCAACAGCGGATCGAGGCCTATCAGCAGAACGCGGCTGTAGACCTTCAGCAAAAACAGGAGCAACTTCTGACGCCCATCATTGAGAAGGCGGAAAAAGCCATTCAGGAAGTTTGCGTGGAAGAAGGATTCGACTACGTTCTGGACAGCTCTGAGAGCAAAGGCGTTGTCCTGGCCATCAACAACAGCAACGACATCACGCCGCAGGTCAAGCAGAAGCTTGGCATCTAGATCGAAGCCTGCGTGAATTCCGGCTCAGGGCCCATTGGCATTTTTGACTCCGGTATCGGTGGCCTGACCGTGGCGTCTTCCGTCCATGAACTCTTGCCCCGTGAAGCCCTGCTCTACTATGGAGATACGCTGCACATGCCCTACGGCGAGAAGGGCCGAAAGAGTATAGAGCAATACAGCCTGCGCATTGCTGAACACCTCTTGGAGCAGGGCGCCAAGGTCCTGGTGATGGCCTGTAATTCGGCTTCTGCCACGGCCTCAGAGGCGGTGCGTAAACTGGCTGGCGATTCCGTTCCCGTGATCGATGTTATCGACCCTGCCGTAGGCGCAGTGGCCGAAATGAAGCAGGACATACGGGTGGGGGTGATCGGCACAAAAGCCACCATACGCTCTGAAGTCTATCCCGACCGCATCAGCGCTTTGCTTCCCGCTGCACAGGTGAAATGTCTGGAAACGCCCCTCTTGGCTCCGATCGTCGAGGAAGGACTGGCAGATGGACCGATCAGCCGTGAGGTGCTTCGTCATTATCTGGGTCATTCCGCACTGCAAGACATCGACTGCCTGATCCTCGCTTGCACGCATTATCCCCTGCTGCAAAAAGAAATAGAAGTCTATTACCAAGGCCGCGTAGAGGTGCTCGACTCTGCCGGTCTGACCGCCCAGGCGGTCCAAGAGGCCCTGAAAAAAACAGGATCTGCCCACCCCGGCGAGGAGCGAACGGCCCATCGCTTTCTGATATCGGAACACACGGATGCATTTGCCAACAGTGCACAGCGATTCTTTGGCCGCGATATTCAGCTTGAAGAAGCCCGCCTTCGGGTCTAACTCGGAGCGTCCTTTTTGAACCAGCCGGCGTATTTCACGTAGTTGTTCGCGATGCGTTGGATCTCACCGGCGATCTGCTGCTGATCCACCTCCTTTCGAAACTTAGCGGGTACGCCCGCATACAGGCTCCCGCTTTTCACATGGGTCCCCTCGAGAAGCACCGCACCGGCCGCAATGATGCTGTTGGACTCCACCACACAGCCATCCATGACGATCGCTCCCATGCCAATGAGCACATGGTCGTGAATGGTGCAGCCGTGCACCAAGGCGGAATGCCCAATGGACACATAATTCCCAATGTGGGTAGGCGCTTTTTGATAGGTGCAGTGGATCACGGCGTTGTCTTGTATGTTCACCTGCTCGCCGATGCGAATCTGGTGTACATCACCCCGCACCACGGCATTGAACCAGACGCTGCAGCGATCGCCCATCTGAACATCCCCCACGACCGTGGCGTTGGGAGCTAAGAAACAATCGCTGCCCATCTCGGGCAGCTTGTCTTCAACCGGAAGGATGAGTGCCATAGCTGTGGTGTTACCTTTGCCAAATATTCGATTTTTTCCATGGAAACCACCAAAGTGCCTTATTCGATCTACGCCGAATCCACACCAAATCCATCGGTGATGAAGTTCGTTGCCAACAAACTGCTGATCGAAGGGAACGCACTCGAGTTCCGAAACATAGAAGAGGCACGTCCCTCCCCGCTCGCCTATCAACTCTTTCATTTTCCCTTCATACGGGAGGTGTTCATTTCCGGAAATTTCGTTGCCCTGACCAAATTCGATGTCATCGACTGGGAAGAAGTCACCGCCGAACTGCGCGAATTCATTAGAGACCATTTGACAGAGGGAAAGGCCGTGATCGATCCACAGATGCCCGTGGAGACAGCAGCTGAGAACGAGGAAGTGGCAGCTGTCGGTTCCCCTTCGGTGGAACTGCCCGACCCGGAGTCCCTTGGCGAAGTGGAGCGGCGCATCGTCGATCTTTTGGAAGAATACGTCAGTCCCGCTGTGGCCTCGGACGGCGGACAGATCAGCTTTGTGGGCTACGAGGAAAAAACAGTAAGAGTCCTGCTTCAGGGCGCCTGCAACGGTTGTCCCTCCAGTACGGCCACGCTCCAACAGGGCATCAAGAATCTTTTGCAAAAAATGCTTCCCACACTGGTGGATGAAGTGGAGGCGGTCAACGGATGATCGACACGCACTGCCACCTGTATCTGCAACACTTCCAAGCCGACCGGGAAGAAGCAGAGGCCCGTGCATTGGCTGAGGGCGTGCAGAAGATCCTCCTGCCCAATGTGGACCTCGAGTCGGTAGAGAATCTGCGAGGGCTGTTGAAGAGCCGTCCTGAACTGTACAGAGGCATGATGGGACTGCATCCCTGTTCTGTGAAGGAAGACTGGAAAGAGGTGCTTTCCCAGATCGAATCCGAATTTCGCAACCACCACAGCGACTATTTGGCCGTTGGCGAGATCGGGCTGGATCTGCATTGGGACAAGAGCACCTTGGACTGGCAGATGGAGGCCCTTGGTCTGCAGTTCCAATGGGCCATCGCGGATGATCTGCCTGTTTCTATTCACTGCCGGGAGGCCTTCGACCCGCTTTTCGAATTGCTGAGCGATTTTAGCGGCAAAGGGCTCAAAGGCGCACTGCACTGCTTCACCGGAACGGCCGAACAAGCCGAACGCTGTCTGGAATTTGGGCTGCATTTGGGCATCGGCGGAGTGGTCACTTATAAGAACGGCGGACTGGACAACAGCCTGAAGGCCGTGTCGGCCGATCGTCTGCTCCTGGAAACCGATGCACCCTATTTGTCTCCTGTTCCTTTTCGTGGCAAGCGAAATGAGCCATCCTACCTCACCTATATAGCTGCCCGAACGGCTTTCATCATGGGAATGGAAGAAAAGGAACTCCAAGACTGCACAACAGACAACGCCCGAAAACTATTCGATCTGTGAGCGAGGGCAAAAAAGTACTTCTGATCTATACGGGGGGAACCATTGGTATGGTCCCCGACCCAGCCACGGGTGTACTCCGGCCCTTCAGCCTGGACGCTCTTATGCAGCGCATCCCGGAACTCAATGAGCTGGACTGCACCATCGACCTGCACAGTTTCGACCAGCCGGTGGACTCCAGCGACATGCACATACCCCATTGGCAGGCACTGGGCGAACTCATCCACCACCACTACTCCAGCTACGACGGCTTTGTGGTCTTGCACGGATCGGATACCATGGCCTACAGCGCTGCGGTTCTGAGTTTCATGCTGGAAGATCTTCAAAAGCCCGTGGTGCTCACCGGGTCGCAGCTTCCGATCGGCGTCCTTCGTTCGGATGCCAAGGAAAACCTGCTGACTGCTCTGGAGATCGCCTGCGCACAGAATACCGATGGACGGGCCATAGTGCCCGAAGTAGGCGTGTATTTTGAATATGATCTTTTCCGGGGCAATCGGGTGCACAAGGAGAATACCGAAGACTTTGAGGCCTTCCGCAGCCCGAACTATCCGAAGCTGGCTGAATCGGGGGTGCGACTGAAATTCCGTTCAGAGGCCATCCTCCAGCGAGAAGGAAGCTTCCGGTATCATCCCGAACTCTCTGCTTCTGTGGGGGTGCTGAGCATCCAACCGGGGCTCTCACTGGAATGGCTGCGCCATCAGCTTCATTCCACCGATATGGCCTGTTTTGTCCTGCAGAGTTTTGGATCGGGGAATCTGCCAACGGATCCGGCCTTTTTAGGGCTCTTACAGGAAGCCATCGACAGGGGGAAGGTTCTGGTGAATGTAAGCCAGTGCCGCACAGGCGCCGTTCAGCACGGCATGTATGGCACCAGTGAAGCGCTCGACGGATTGGGCATAGTCAGCGGAAGGGACATCCTGCTGGAAGCCGCCTGGGCCAAGCTCATGCATTTACACGGCCTTGGACTCAGCGCCGACGATATCCGCGAAGGATTTGCCCATCCCATATGCGGAGAAATGAGCCTGTAAATTCCGTACTTTGCGCCCCCTTTAAAAGGAGAGTTGGCCGAGTGGTCGAAGGCGCACGCCTGGAAAGTGTGTATACCTCTCAAGGGTATCGAGGGTTCGAATCCCTCACTCTCCGCCAAGCAAACAAAAAGCCGCCGAAAAGGCGGTTTTTTTATTCCTGAAAGTC
>CATILC010000023.1 GCA_949516455.1 Flavobacteriia bacterium
TCGATGAAAAGAAGGAGGTTTTCAAGTTGATCATCAGCGAATAGGCGATCGCTTTGTCCAAGCGAGATGGCTGTTTCCTGTCGCGTGGCAGATGAGCTCTCAATCGTCAAGTGGAGAAGCGACCGCCGTCCTCAACAGAGCAGGTCCTGCTGATCTGAAAATAAAGTGAAGTGCATCTCACGGCATATTCTCCAGTGGAAACGAGAGAACATATACGATGTCGGTCAGCGCAATCGTCAAAGAGGGGAGGAGGCACTTCGATCTGATGGCCGAGGCGTCCTTCCCCCATTAGATGTTTTGCCTTAGTTCAGGACCGGTTCCTCCACCTTCTCTTCTTCCTTCCCCCTGCGAACGAGCTTCATCTCGTCCACCAGATGTCCGGCACCGGCGTATTTGTCGATGATAAAGAGGGTGTAGCGGATGTCCACCGAGATGGTGCGCTGCAGTTTGTCTTCAAAGAAGATGTCTCCGCTCATGGCTTCCCAATTGCCGTCGAAGGCCGTACCGATGAGCTCTCCGTAGCCATTGATCACCGGGCTGCCGCTGTTTCCGCCCGTAATGTCATTGTTGGATATGAAGCAGACCACGAGCTCCCCATTTTCATCTGCATATTCTCCATAGTCTTTGGCCCTCCAAAGTTCCTCCAGACGCGGCATCACATAGAACTCGCTGAGCTCATTGCCACTTTTATCCTTCTTTTGCATCACCCCGTCCAAGGTGGTCTGATAGTTATAGGTCACGCCATCTCGCGGCTCATAGCTTCCCACTACGCCCCAGGTCATTCTCATGGTGCTGTTGGCATCGGGTGAGAACTTCTTGTCTGGCTGCATTTCGCGGATGCCTGCGGTCAGCAGTCGGTAGGCTTTTTCCAGTTTGTCCTGCGCTGCTGCGGTATTTGCTCTGCCGCTGCGGTAAAGTTGAACGGTTTCCATGCCAATGCGGCCCAATGGATCTTTTTTGATCTTTTTGAAATTCGGATCCTCAATGGCCGCCATGAAGCGGTCCTTGTCAGTGTAGATCGACTTTTTCCAAAGCTTCTTGACCAGTTTGTCCATTTTCCCTTTGTTCTCGGAGATGAATGCGGGTTGCTGATCCGGCGCAATGTCTTCGGCATACAACTCAAATAAACGCTCCATGAGTTCGCGTTCCATGGGATCGTGATTTTCGGCAAAAAACTGCTCAGCTCCAGCGGTCAAGGCCGCTTGCGTTTTTGCCAGGAGCGCGTCGTACTTGGCTTGGGCTTCCGCCTCCTCCTCATCGCTTTCGGCGTCTTTGATCGCTTGGTGGGCTTTCGCCAATGCATTGAAACGGCTCGAAGCGCCATAGGCGAAAAGAATATGACTCGAACCACGCAGCAGCGCCTCCCGGGTGTAGACTCCGGAAACCACGTATTTATCGGTGGCCTCGTATCCTTCAGCCAGCATGCCGATCACGTTTCCATAGCTGGCTGAACGTTCGCTCGATTCGCTCGCCCAGCGCTCAAATTCATCTTCCAGGGCTTTCTTCTTGCCATAAACATCGTTGTTCTTCAGCTGCTTGGTTTGGCCGATGTAGTACTTCCAATAATTGGCTGTGCTGGCATATTTTGAGGCATAGAGCAGGTCGACGCTGCGGTCGGCTTCCATGTACTTGCGCATGATCGCCAGTTTGAGATCGCGCACCTTGACCACAGACGGATTGTATTTGTCGATGGCCTGCTGCACACCACGAGAACTCAAGTAGCGGTCGGTAGAGCCGGGGAATCCGAACACCATGCTGAAGTCGTCTTCCTGCACGCCGTCCAGGCTTATGGGCAGAAAATGACGCGGCGCCAATGGAATGTTGTCTGCACTGTAATCTGCTGGTTTTCCGTCCGGGCCGGAATAGATCCTGAACATGGAAAAGTCTCCCGTGTGCCGTGGCCACATCCAGTTGTCCGTATCGCCGCCGTACTTGCCCACAGACTCCGGTGGAGCCCCTACGAGCCGCACATCTCTGAAGGTTTCCATAGTAAAGAGGTAGAATTCGTTTCCATGAAAGAAGCTGCGCACGAA
>CATILC010000024.1 GCA_949516455.1 Flavobacteriia bacterium
TACCGGGGCAGAGAAAGGGACCTGGATCTTTCCCCAGTCCACATGGCTGGGCTTCCGCATTTCCGGGGTCTGCTCCTCCACTGAGCTTCGAAGGAAGACCCTGGGAAGAGAGTCAGAGATCACCGACTCTTTGAAAAAGGCTAAGGCCTCGGATCCGGGGTTGTAGACCAGATCGCTGTTCTTGTCGTCAAATGAGAGCAGCTTGTACACACCCGACCGGACGAAATCCACGGAGAAGAATCCCTCTTCATCTGTGATGCCGATAAAGGAGGGTTTTGTTTGAAGGGGAATGCTGTCGAAGGACTGCTCCGTCATGCTGTCGGGGAACTCGTAGAGCGCCACCGTCATGTTCTTCTTCGCTTTTTGCGTGTATGCATCCACTACGATTCCCTGGACATGGAACGAATCGATGAATGTTCCTGTGGAAAAGACATACTTGAAGCGGTTTTGCACATTTCCTTCCGTCAGGTCCGTAAGGGAAGATCCGAAGTTGAGGGTGTAGGTGGTGGCTGCTTTGAGGCTGTCGGGCAGCTGCACGTATAGTTTCTTTCCCTTCTGTTTGAATTCAAGTTCGCCATCTGTCGGGGGCGAGAGATAGATCTGGGTCGACGGGTTCTTGAGCACGTAATACTCATCAAATTCCAATAAGACCCTCTTCCCGTCGAAGGACAGCAGGCGTTCGCCCGATTCGTTGAGTGCCACACTCAGATTCGGCGGATCGCATTGGATGACGCTGGGTGCAAGCGTGTCTTTTCCACCACCACCAGGGCTCCCAATGGTCGCGCAGGAAGTACTGCTCCAGGTATAGGCCAAAAGCAGAAATACCCCAAATGCCCACAAAGCTCTTCTTAACATGTGCGAAGTGTGCTATGACTCATTTTCCCAGCTGCATTTTGCATGGAAGTCCTAACATTGTAAGACTTTTTAATCCATATTTCCGCTAAAGATGAAATATACGCTGTGTCTTCTGCTTGGTGCTTTGCTTTCTACAGGAAATCTACATGCCCAATATTGCATAAATAACGTCGGCCCCTCCAGCACGGCTGATTCGGACATTGAAGACGTAATTCTGATCGGCGATAATTCCGCCATCAACAATTTGGCAAGCTGCCCTGGCGTCTCCGGTGTGGATGATTATACAGCCACCCAGTCGGCGGACCTAAGCCTTGGGACCGGTTATGTGCTTGATATCACCTTTGGCACCTGCGGTGGCAACTATGATGGTGTAGGAGAGGCCTGGATCGACTGGAACCAGAACGGAACCTTTGAAGCATCTGAGAGCGTAGGGACTGCGCAGGTTCCTGCGGGGAATATGCCTGTTGCGGCCACGTTTTCTTTCTCTGCTCCGGCAAGTGCTTCTCTGGGCAACACACGGATGCGTGTGATGCAATGGGAAGGGGGAACACTTCCCTTGAACCCCTGTGGCAGTTTCATCTGGGGAGCCGTGGAAGACTACACCATTGTGGTCACGAACACCCCGCCTGCCTGTCCGAACACCACATTCCCATTGCTTGCGAGCGTGCTCGATGTGTCTGCTGAGATCTACTGGAGCGGCAGCGGCAGCAGCTACAATGTGGAATACGGCCCAGCGGGCTATGCTCAGGGAACAGGAACGCTGATCAATACAGCCAACGACAGCCTGCTCATTACAGGTCTGGTGCCGAATAACAGCTACGACGTGTACATCCAGAACGACTGTTCGGCATCTGGCAACGGCACTTCTGCCTGGCTTGGTCCACTGACCTTCACCACGCTCTGCGCCGCGACGACAGCGCCCTACATAGAAAATTTTGATGGCCTTGCTGTGGGGAATCCGGTAAACTGTTGGGAACTGTATGCTCAGTCCGGGTTCATTCCTGCTTCGGCGCTGGTCAGCAATGCAGGAACTCCCGTCAGTGCGCCCAATCACTTAGAGTTCAACAATGGTTTTTCGGCCAGCACCTTTTTGGTCTCACCGCTCCTGGCAGGCCTGGACAGCAACCAATACCAATTGGAATTCTGGATGGCCAGCACAGGAACTCCCCTGAACATTCAGGTTGGAACCCAGGCTGCCCCCTGGGACACCTCTGGCTTCATCCCGTTGCAGACCATTTCGGCCACTGGTACCTACACGCTGCACACCCTCTACCTGAACAACATTGCTCCTGGACAGCGGCACATTGTCTTCAAACACGACCCTTCTGCATTCAGCACAAGCCTTTTCCTCGACAATATTGCCTATACCTCCATCCCGAGTTGCGTTCCCCCGCAGAATCTGATCTTCGGAGCACTGGCCAACTCGGTAGACATCAGCTATTTCTTTCCCGGCGGAAGTCAGGTCAACTACGAGTGGGGGCCAGCGGGCTTTACTCAGGGCACAGGAACCTTCAGCACGACAGGCACCAACCCATTCACCATAAGCGGACTTGCGCCCAACACGACCTATGATGTCTATGTGCAAGGAGATTGCGGAACCAATGGCACCAGCCCCTGGGCCGGTCCGTATTCCTTTACTACGCCCTGTATCACGGCTTCGCTGCCCTATCTGAAGGACTTTGACTCCTGGCCGCCCTCCTGCTTCGACATGACAGGCGGAAGCGTACAGTGGCTGCATTTCAACAACGATTACGCCCGAGGCAACTACTGGGGCTGGACAGCGGGCAATGAGGCCTACATGACCACGGAGCCGATCTTCATCGATCAGGATGCACAGGTGGAATACCTCTGGTCGCATCAATACAGCGCCGTTTACCCGGGTGATCAGGTCATTGTACGGGCACAAGTGGTGGGAAGCTCGGTATGGGACACCATCAGTCATTTGAATGGCCCGAGTTTCAATACCCCCAACTCCGGACCGACCACGCCAGGTGATTTCGCTGCTGAGATCGTCTATCTGAATCCCGCAGTCTACACCAATCAAAACGTCCGGCTTCAACTCATCGCACGCTCGGGATTTGGTCCCGATGTCTTCCTTGACGACTTTGAAGTGAATTATGTTCCCGCCTGCCCCGAACCGCTCCAACTCGGTGCGTTCCAACTACAGGGCTTTCAAGCCAATTTGCATTGGAGTGGCGGTGGGCCGAACTGGAACGTGGAGTATGGTCCACAGGGATTCGGTCAGGGATCCGGTACGGTCGTTAATGTGCCCAATGATACCACCACGCTCACCGGACTGGTCCCCTCGACTTGCTACGATTACTACGTCCAGAGTGATTGTGGCGCAGGAACGACTTCGACCTGGAACGGACCATTCACCTTTTGCACCACGGTAAGTTGTCCTGTGCCCACGGGAGTCAGTGCAACAGCCTCATCGTCTACGGCCAGCGTCGTCTATACTTCCGGCGGCGCATCGCATATCAATTACGTCATTGGCGCTACAGGCACTACCCCAACAACAGGTACGATCATGAGCAGCCCTAGCAGTGGTAACCTGAACATTACCGGCTTGAATCCCCAGACGGGCTATGATCTCTGGCTAAGAGACAGTTGTGGAGTGGGTGATGTGAGCAGCTGGGTGGGACCGATCAGTATACAAACCTTGTGTCTGGCCCTTCCAACGCCGAGCTTGATGGACTGGTCAGGTGTCCCAGCCGGACAAACGGGCTACATCGCCAGCAATTGCTGGAATCTTGGTTCCAGCCTGTCCTCTGGTCAACCTGGATCCATCCCTCGCTGGGAAACAGAGACGGGCACAGGAACGAATGTCAACTCATTCAATACAGGGCCGCATTACGACAACACCTCATTCGGCCAATCCGGTGGTATTTACATCTACATGGAGTGTTCGGGCGGCACACAGAATGATTCAGCCTATGCGCTCTCTCCCGAATACGACCTCTCGGGATTGTCCAACCCTCAACTCAGCTTTTTCTACCATATGTATGGCGCCACTATGGGCAGCATGCGTGTGGATGTGTGGAACAACGGCATCTGGAACAATGGCCTGTGGTCGATCTCCGGACAGCAGCAGAGTGCCGGCAGTGATCCTTGGATAAAGACCTCCATTCCGCTGACTGGATATTCGGGCAGCATCATCGTTCGATTCACTGGAATCCGTGGCGCAAGCTTCACCGGGGACATGTCTTTGGACGACATCCGTGTGGATGAAATACCTGCCTGCCCTGAGCCCTCTCTGGCCGGTGTGACCAATATTGGCACCACACAGGCCGACGCCTTCTGGACGGCTGGCAATAGCGCTGCCACCAATTGGCTGATCGAATACGGCCCCGCTGGATTCACTCAGGGAACCGGCACATCGAGCATTGTGGCAAATGACACCGCTGCCATTACCGGTCTGGTGGCTTCGACGAGCTACGACTACTATGTGGCCGAGATCTGTTCCAACGGCGACACCTCCTTGTTCGTGGGACCGATCAATTTCACCACATCGATATGTGCAGCGGCCGACCGCTGTCCATTTGTTATCGACATGATCGACAGTTTTGGAGACGGATGGAACGGCAATGTCCTGGCCATCGAGCAAGGCGGCACCATACAGGGCACCTTTGGGCAGGGCTTCAATACAGGATCGACATTCGGTCCGGACACCATTTATCTCTGTGACAACCTTCAGAGCCAAGTCGTGGTATCCACCCTTGGAAGCTGGACACAGGAAGTTGGTTTTACCATCACCGATCCGAACGGCAGCGTGGTCTACACCCATACACCCGGAAACACCTTCTCTGGTGGAACGGTGTTCACCAGTTTTACGAGCAATTGTGACACCCCTTCTTGCGCGTCGCCTGTCAATCCAACAGTGCTGTCTGTGGACACCTCTTCAGCCACCGTCTATTTCACTGCGGGAAGCCCAAGTGCGAACACTTGGTTCATTGAATACGCTCCGGTAGGCACTCCTCAGGGAAGCGGAACCCTGATCACAGTGACCAACGACACAGCCGTGCTGCCCGGACTTTTTCCAAGTATCGCTTACCAATTCTTCGTTTCCGAACTCTGTCCGAACGGAACGGACAGCTCCTTCTTTGTTGGGCCTGAAACCTTTACTGTTCCTGCCTGCCAAGAGCAGGACAAGTGCCCTTACACCATTGA
>CATILC010000025.1 GCA_949516455.1 Flavobacteriia bacterium
CCGGATCATCTGGTGCAAAATGTGCTGCTCGGACCAGGAGTGCCCTTTCTGCCCAGTTTTCCTCCCGCATCCAATTCAGTGCAGATCGGTAAGTTCACCAACGGCAACAGCTTTGGATTCGGCATTGATTCGGGTATTGTGATGATCTCGGGAAATGCGCTGGATGCCATGCCGGGCGGACCTATTGGCACAGCCTTTGGCCCGACGCCCGACCCTGATCTGGTGAATATGCTGACCAGCATCAACTCAACAAGTACAGTGGTCAATGACGGTGCTTTCATCGAATTCGATTTTGTGGCCACTGGCGATTCGGTCTCTTTCAATTACATCTTTGCCTCATACGAGTACACGGATTTTACCTGTTCTTCTTTCAATGATCCTTTTGGGTTCTTCCTCACGGGTGCGGGCATCAATGGCGTGCCGGGCATCACCACTGTGAACCTCGCTCAGGTACCTGGAACTTTTCCTCCTGTGCCCGTCGCGGTGAATACCCTCAACCAGGGATTTCCCTCTGGAGGGTATCCGGCATCCACATGTCAGGCGGCCAATCCCAATTTCACCTCCAGTGCAGCCTGGTATGTGGCACACCCGATGGCCAATAACGTCAATGCCACAGGCTATTCTCTTCCCCTGCGTGCCGGTGCTCAGGTCACCTGCGGCAATTTGTATCACATCAAGCTGGCGGTAGCTGATGTTTCGGATCAGAATTACCATTCCATGACCTTCCTGGAGGCACGAAGTTTCAATGTGCCCACCGTCCAATTTTCCACTTCAACGAACCACAACAATTCTTTCACAGATACACTTTTGGTCGAAGGCTGCAATGCGGGCTACCTGCTCGTAGAAAAACAAGGAAATGTCAGTCAGCCCTTGACGATCCATTACAATTTATCTGGCACAGCAACCGAGGGACTGGACTTCGCCTTTCTGCCCGACTCCATTCACTTGCCCTCGGGCGTCCGCATGGACTCTGTTCCGATCCTCACCTTCGACGACGGCATTGCGGAGGGCCTGGAGACGATCGTGATCGATGCCGCACAGATCGTCTCTCCCTGCTATGCGTATTCTCCGCAGCAGATCGTATTCACCATTCGCGACCGTCAGCCTGTTCAGGCCAGTGTCTCCCTGCTTCAGGGAACCGACACCTTGGATTGCCCCAACACAGCCGTGCAGCTCAGTGCCCAGTTCAGTGGGGGAGAAGGTCAGCTTTCGGGCGTCTGGGAAGACGGGAGCACACAAGCCACACGCTGGGATACAGTCTCGACAGACCGCACCTACATCTTCTATGCATGGGATGAATGCGCGGCAGATAGTGTGGTGGACAGCCTCCGTCTGTATGTTCGTCCGCTTTCGCCACTTGTCTTGCAGACAGATTCCAGTTGGGCCTGTCCGGGGGATTCTGTTTCCTTGTCTATTTCTTACTCAGGAGGAGCTCCCCCCTATGTATTCTCTTGGTGGGATGGGAATACTGATCCGAATCGCAGATTTCCCAGTGATTCAAGTTTCCGGCCCGTATTTCAACTTGTGGATGCATGCGGCCAATTCGCACGCGATACAGCAGTCGTCCACATTGCTGATCAGGTCGTGGCCTCCTTCGCTGCCCTGGAAGACCCTGCTTCGACATTGAGCATTCAGATCAGCAATTACAGCAGGAATGGTGTGCAGTTCTTTTGGGATCTGGGGGATGGAAACAGTTCGGCGGTCAGTCAGCCCAAGCACACCTACAGCCGTGCGGGCACCTATGTCATTCAATTGCGGACCACGGACAGACTGGGCTGCTCCGACACGAGCTGGCAGACGATCGAAGTTCGACAGGAATACAGCCTTTTTGTGCCGACGGCCTTCACGCCCAACGGCGATCAGATCAACGACCTGTTTGTCATACAAGGGTCGGGCATTCGATCCTATGTGTTCCGGGTGTTCAACAGGTGGGGCGAGCAGATCTTCAGATCGGGCAGCATCACCCATTCCTGGGATGGGACCTTTAATGGTGCGCCTGTACCTGAGGGGGTATATTATTTCGCGATAGAACTCGAATTGGAGGATGGAGGAACGCACGCTGAACAGGGTTCTATACATCTGCATCGTTGATGCGAACCATTCATGAATTACTATGGTTTCTATCATTGAAAAAGCAGTTGGTGCTGCCTTAATTTTGTGGATATGAGCCAAGCCATGAACAACCAATCGTTTGCGTATCGACACATCGGTCCAAGGGAGCATGAGGTGTCTGAAATGCTTGAGGCAGTGGGTGTTTCAACAAATGGAACAGTTGGTTGAAGAAACCGTCCCTGCGGGCATTCGGACGGAGGAAATGACGGATCTCCCTGAAGCTATCTCGGAGTTTGAATTTCTTCGGCACATTCAGGAGTTGGCCGACCAAAACGAGATGTTCCGGACCTACATCGGTCAGGGTTATCACGGCACCATTCTGCCAGGTCCCATTCAGCGAAATATTTTAGAGAATCGCGGCTGGTACCGCCTACACGCCTTATCAAGCGGAGATCGCGCAGGGACGCATGGAGGCCTTGCTGAACTATCAGACGATGAGTGCTAACTTACCTTTGCCCCATTTCTTATTTGTCACCATTATTAGTTCAACCTAGATGCTTTTCAACTCACTGGACTTTGCAGTTTTTCTGCCCATCGTTTTTATTCTTTATTGGTTTGCTACCCAACGTAACCTTAGGCTGCAAAACGCACTCATTGTTGCTGCCAGTTATGTCTTCTACGGTTGGTGGGACTGGAGGTTCCTGAGCTTGATCATTTTCAGTACAATGGTAGACTACAGCATCGGAAAAAGACTTAAAAGCGAGGAGAAGCAAGGAATAAGAAAGCTGCTTCTTTGGTCCAGTATCATTGTTAACCTGGGCTTTCTTGGATTCTTCAAATACTACAACTTCTTCTTGGACAATTTCATTGCCGCGTTCTCTTTCCTAGGACAGGAGATCCATGCGAATAGCCTGAATATCATACTACCCGTAGGCATTAGTTTTTACACCTTCCAGACCCTTAGCTATACCATTGATGTGTATAAAAAGAAACTGGAGCCCACAGAAGACTTCATCGCCTTTTCCGCATTTGTATGCTTCTTCCCGCAATTGGTTGCCGGTCCAATTGAGCGGGCGACCAACCTTCTGCCTCAATTCTATAAGAAGAGAACCTTCGAATATGACAAAGCGGTAGATGGTCTGCGTCAGATCTTATGGGGTTTGTTTAAGAAAGTGGTGATAGCCGACAATTGCGCCGAGTACGCTAATCTCATTTTCAATAACTACCAAGA
>CATILC010000026.1 GCA_949516455.1 Flavobacteriia bacterium
CTGGGCGAAAAATGGTCCACCTATGTCGACCTGCAGCTGCGCAGCGTGGACTACTCCGGAAACGGAACAGACGAAGGAGATCTCCCAGTTGCATTCGATGACCAGTTGCTGTTTTTCAATCCGAAGGCCGGTGTTCAATACACCGTAGCAAGCGACAAGACAGCCTATTTGTCCTATGCCGTCGCTCATCGCGAGGGCAATCGGGTGGATTACCTCTATGGCACGCCCAAGCCGGAGCAACTGCACGACATCGAACTGGGCTTCAAGAATACAGAAGGTGATCTGAGCTATTCAGCAAATGCCTACTTCATGTTCTATCGGGACCAGCTCGTGCTCACTGGCGAGATCGACAATGTCGGGGGCTTCATCCGCAGGAATGTGGGCAAAAGTCAACGGATCGGACTGGAATTCGAAGGAAACTACCGCTTCAATGAGCGTTGGAATCTCGCGCTGAATGCCGCCTTTTCATCGAATCAGAATGTAGACTTCAGGATCCTGGACAACAGCCAGGTACTCCAAGATGCAGCCAATACGCCACTGCCCTATTCCCCTTCGATCGTGGCCGGATCTGTGATCAGCTATTCGCCCATTCAAGCACTCGCATTTTCCATGGCGAGCAGATTCGTTGGAAAGCAATACCTCAGCAATGAGAACAATGAAGCGCACGTACTGCCGAGCTACTTTTTGAATGACCTGCGCATCCAGTACAGCGCGGAAAAGCTCCCAGGAAAGCCCGTGCTCTCCCTGGACATCTTCAATCTCTTTGACGAGTTGTACGCATCCAATGGCTATGTGTATGCAGGCACGCCCTATTTCTACCCTCAGGCGGGCACGCACTGGATGACTACCCTGTCGATCAGCCTGTGATCACTTTTTGGGACGGCAACTGCAGCGTTCCGAGAGCAGTATCTCCGCCTTGGGGAACAATTTCTCCAGGGCGGCCCTGTTCTCTTCGTCCAAATACGTTTCCCTGAGATCCAGGGTTTCCAGAGCATCGAACCCCTGTACGTGAACGGGGACGGTGGCCACATCTGTATCCCAGAGATCGAGGTACCGCAGCACAGGAAAGCCCGACAGGCTATCGGGCCAATTCATGGGATTGCGCGATAGTCTGAGCTCCTCCAACTTTTCGAAGCCACTGAATTCGGTTGGAAAGTGATCCAGTCTATTCTTTCTCAGATCGATCTTGGTCCACTGCTCATCGTGAAGGAGTTCTTTCGGATAGTCATTCAATCGCTTGGACTTGGCTCTGAATGCCCTATCCTGAGCCGAACAGATGGTGGAAATCAAGAATAAACCCGTCACCAGGTGTATTCGTGCCCTGCTCATTCTTCAGAGCCGCTCTGCCCCAATAGCTCGCGAACGACTTTCTCGTCTTGCTCGAGTTGCTCTTTGAGCTGTTGCATGCCCTCAAACCTCTGCACATCGCGCACGCGACGCACAAAAGACAAGCGCAAAGTTTGACCGTACAGGTCTTCCTTGAAATCAAGCAGGTGGACTTCCACACGCGATTCTGCAGCATCGTCCACGGTAGGGCGCCTGCCGATGTGGCACATTCCATCGATGACCCGATCCCCATACTCCACCTGAACGGCATATACACCGTCCCCAGGGATCACTTTTCGCATTTCGGCGAAACGGCAATTCGCCGTTGGAAATCCTATGGTCCGGCCCATGCGGTCCCCCTGGACCACCTCTGCATCCACTCCATAAGTGTAGCCCAGAAAAAGGTTGGCCCGCTCCATGTCGCCGTCCTTCAGGGCATTTCTGATCTTGGTGCTGCTGATCGCCACCTGATCGATGTCCTGGGCTGGGATCTCTTCGACATCAAAGCCGTAGAGCGGACCGTATTCTTTCAGATGCGCAAAGGATCCTTCCCGGTTCCGGCCGAAGTGATGATCGTATCCGATCA
>CATILC010000027.1 GCA_949516455.1 Flavobacteriia bacterium
GGCGATCGCTTTCCAGTTGGGCAGCAAGGAGGGAGACCGCATCAACATCGGCTCCTGGATCAACGAGAGCGTTATCGTCGAATTCTTCTGAGCCCGCTGTCGCACATGAGCCTACGATCGAGCACCCTGCTTCTTGTTGGGGTGCTTCTTTTTTTGCATGCCTGCACCAACAAGACTTCTGAAGTGCAGGAGTTCATGCCAGAGGAGGAAGTGGCCATGGAACAGCAGTTCGGTGTGGAACTGACCTACACCGATTCGGCGCGAAAAAAGATGCTGTTGAAGGCAGATGAGGTGCACAGCTATCCACAGCTCGAAGACCCCAAGCTGGTTTTCCCCAAAGGCATCGATGTGACCTTTTACGACCGTCAGGAGAAAGAAGACTCCCATCTGCGGGCCGACCACGCCATTCGCTTCCCCAAACGCTTCCTCTGGCAGGCTTCGGGCAATGTGAAGGTCACCAATAAGGAGGGCGAAATGCTCGAAACGGAATTCCTGAATTGGAATGAGCGCAAGGAAATCATATTTTCGGAGGAGTTTGTCCGCATCACCACGGGCAATCAGGTGATCATGGGGGAAGGCTTTGAGGCCGATCAGAGTTTCAGCAACTACCGCATCACCAAAGTGACCGGTGAATTGTATTTAGAAGATGATCAGACTCCTTAAGGTATTTGAATTTGTTTGGATCGGCGTCAGTGTCCTGTCGGTGCTGAAAGTTATCGATCTGTGGGGCAGCCAAGATGAAACCGAGCGCACTTTGTTCTGGATCTTTGCAGGCTTCTCGGTACTCGGGGTGTTCATGTTCTTCTTTCGAAGGCGGATGCGGCGCAAAATGGAAGCCCGCAAGCAGGATCAAAGCGCTTAATCGCCCACATTGGAAGTCCTTCCCATCATTCTGTTCAGCATTCTGTTCTCGGCCTTCTTCTCCGGAATGGAGATCGCCTTTTTGACCAGCAACAAGCTGCACATTGAACTGGAGGGCAAGAAAGGACGCTTTACCTACCGTCTGCTCTCCCTGCTGAATCGGAAGCCTGCGCGCTTCCTCTCTGCTCTATTGGTGGGCAACAACATCGCGCTGGTCGTATTTGGGCTGTATATGCCCGAGTTGTTGGAACCCATCACCCGCGGCATCCCGACCGATGGTTTGCTCCTGCTCGTACAGACCCTGCTTTCCACAGTGGTCATTCTCTTTTTGGCGGAATTCCTGCCCAAGAGCATTTTTGGGGTGCATGCCGACCGGTTGAGTGCTGTGTTTTCGTTCCCGGCTTACCTCTTCTACTGGCTCTTTTATCCGATCGTAAGCGTGGTGATGTACCTCACTGGAGGCCTGTTGCGCCTCTTCTTCAAAGACCGTTTGCGCGAGAATGAACCGGCCTTTGGACGGGTCGATCTGGACCATTACGTCAAGGAGCGAACGGATAACAATACGGGCGAACAGGAGGTGGATACCGAGGTGCAGATCTTCCGCAACGCTTTGGAGTTTTCCGATCGCAAGGCGCGTGAATTCATGATCCCGCGCACGGAGATCGTCTCCATCGACAAAGGATCGGACATTGAGAGCCTGAAGAGCGAGTTCATTTCCTCCGGGCTGAGCAAGATCCTGATCCACGAGGGAAGCGCAGACAAGATCCTGGGCTACGTCCATTCCTTCGAGTTGTTCAGCAATCCGGGCGATCTGAGCTCCATCCTGCGACCGCTCTCCTTCATTCCCGAGTCTATGACCGCGGACGACACACTCAAACTGCTCATCAAGGAACGGCGGAGCATTGCGGTGGTACTCGACGAGTTCGGCGGCACAGCCGGCCTGGTGACCGTCGAAGATGTGGTTGAAGAACTCTTTGGTGAGATCGATGACGAACACGATACAGAGGAGTTCACTGAGAAGGTCTTGGCCGAAGGCGAATACCTGCTGTCGGCACGTTTGGAGATCGACGATCTGAACGAGAAATACGGACTGGAGATCCCAGAGAGTGAGAATTTCCACACTTTGGGTGGATGGGTGCTCAACCACTTGGGAAGCATTCCCGGGAAGGGCGATCAATTCCCGCTCGACGGCTTCACCGTGGTGGTCACAAGGGCTTCACAGACCCGAGTGGAGGAACTTCGTTTGAAGAGATCCTCTGAACCCAAAAAGAACGATTCCTTTTAGGCCAGAAGTTCGTGCAGGGTCTCTGAGATGAGATCGAGCTGCTCATCGGTGATGATCAGTGGAGGCGCGAGGCGAAATGCGGCTTCGTTGTACAGGAACCAATCGATCAACAGTCCTTTTTCCCAGGCCCTGTGGACATTGTCCCACATGCGTTTTGAGCTTCCCAGGTGCAGGGCGAGCATAGCTCCTTTTCCACTGATGTGGGTTTCCGGAATGTCGGCGAGGCGTTCCCTCAGCCCCTTCTCGATCGCCTGAGCACGACCTTTGTCGATCTCTTCCTGCCAAACGCCCAAGGAAGCCAGAGCAGCTGCACAACTCACAGGATGTCCGCCAAAAGTGGTGATGTGCCCAAGCACAGGATGTTCGGTGAAATGATCCATCAGCTTTTTGGAAGCTGCGAGCCCACCCAACGGCATGCCGCCGCCCATGGCTTTGGCCATGGCAACCATATCTGGTTGCAGTGCGGTGTCCTGAAAGGCGAAGAGCGGTCCGCTTCGTCCAAAACCCGTTTGTATTTCATCGAGGATGAGCAGGGCGCCCACCGCCCGGCAGCGCTCCTGAAGGGAAAGAAGGAACTGCTCTTCTGCAGGGCAGTAGCCCGATTCGGATTGGATCACCTCCACCACGACGGCTGCATGCTCTTTTCCGATCCGTTGGATTCCTTGAATGTCGTTGTAGTCGAGTACAGTATTTCCAGGCACCAGGGGCAAATAGCCATTGCTGAAGTGCTGATCGCCCATTAGACTCAAGGCGCCGTGGGAGCTTCCGTGGTAGGCCCCTTTGAAACTCACCGTCTGCCTTCGCCCCGTTGCTCTTTTGGCCAGCTTCAAAGCCGCTTCGATGGCTTCACTTCCTGAATTCACGAAATAGACCGAATCCAAGCCGCATCCGATGGCTTTGGTGATGGCCCGGGCAAGTCGGACCTGTGGCCCCTGAACATGCTCGCCATATACCATAGTGTGCATGTAGGCCGCTGCCTGTTCTTGCACAGCCTTCACGATGCGTGGATGCGAATGCCCCAGACTCGCTACCGAAATGCCGGAAATGCAATCCAGGTATTCGCCTCCGTCAGTGCTGTGGATGATGCAGCC
>CATILC010000028.1 GCA_949516455.1 Flavobacteriia bacterium
AGGAGCGCCAAGCATTCAAGCGACTCCGGTGCCAGAGGCAACGACTTATGATCTGGATGCTGAGCGCAGAGAGCAAGGAGGATCAACGGAAGCAGCGAGTGAGCAGTCGTCCATGGCCTCTTCATCCTCACCAGGTGCGGGCAGCAACCTCATTCCTGAAAGCAACAGCCGGGCGGAAAACAGATCTGATGGTGCGACAGCGTCCAATGCTGAAAAGCGCTACACCTCTGTGCAGATGGCGCCAATGTCAATTGATCCGGAGCGTTATCTGCTTTTGGAGGAGAAGAACAATTTGACCGTGCAGATGCAGGCCCCACAGGAAGGGCTCTTCATCGAGCCGATCGCAGGTCCGTCACCCGCTCCGATCAGCGATGGGCTTAGCTGGGACATCCATGGTCTGCTGGCCTTGGGACAGGCGCTCTCCAATGGAGGTTCTTCAGAAAGTGAACTTTCTGCTTTTGGCCTGGGGGCTGGATTGCGCTGGGCATTGACGCCTCGCCTCGGTCTGGAGACATCTTTGAACTTCACTCGGAGAAAAGATCTCTCCATGCTGCAAACCTTTGAGGGAACAGCCTACGGCTTCGGCTCTGAACAGCACCTTGCACATGTGGTCGCCGAGCAGGCGGACATCCTCGATCTGCCCATCAGCTTGAATCTGCGGCTGGGCAGAGCGCATCAACTGAAGATGGGCTACTACGGAGCCTATATGATGCGTGCGATCAATAAGGTTGAGGAGCACCGTCAGGATATGTTCACAGGCGATTGGGCGATCGAAGAGCGAACTGCCAGCGGTCATGAGGACGGATTCAGGGTGTTCGATCACGGCCTGACCCTTGGATACGAGTGGGCCTTCGCCGGACCCTTTACCCTGGGAGTTGACTATTTACACGGCCTGCAGGACCTGAGCAGGGACGATGTTTACGGGGCAAAGACCCGACACTTCAACCGCCAGGCCAGATTCAAGGTCAGCTATCAGTTCCGTTGATGAAGTTGCTTCACACCCATAATGCCTTTGGGTGGCTGCTTGCGGCTGCCTGTGTCGCACTCTCTTGCAGCAAAGAGGAGCAAATGAACCTTCCCTCGGACCAACCGGTGTTTTACCTCAGCGCCCGCGTGGACGGACAAAACCTCCTGATGGAAGCCGGAAACGAAGACTACTTCATGTTCACCCGTCTCAAAGCAGACAGCAACGGGGTAAAGGAAATGGGCGGGCTGCTGGTGCAGGACACCTCTGATCTGCGTTCTGGATTCTATCTGAAATTCCGCGATGCGAACGCACTTGGAACGGGAGGGAATACTTCTGTAGACAGCATGCTAAAGGTGGGGACTCATGTCCATCATCACTTTAGTCAGGAGGTGATCGATGAAAACAGACACGAAGTTCACCTCTCCATGCTGGACTCGACCGACGTGCAACAGCAGGAGTGGAACCTGGTACTCAACGGGTATTCTTCCCTGTCTTCTCTTTCTACTGTTTTGGATGAGCGCGATCTGCTGGAATGGCCCATCAGCCTGCAGACAACTACTTCCAGCGGTTGCATGGCCAAAGTGACCCACTACGTCGATCTGTCTGAGCCCGACAACTGCCAATCCCGATTCACCTACACACAGAACAGTGCGAACAGCATTGACTGTTTGGTCGATCCGACAGCACAGATCACCTATGTCGAATGGTCGGATGGAGTAAATCTGTACCCAGGAAGCACGCAAATGCATTGGGCCAATCTGGCAATGGGCAAGCACACGATCTGTGCGACCCTTCACTTTGCAGATGGATGCCGCCATTCGGTTTGCCGGGAGATCGAAATGGATGCCACGGGACAAGTGCTCAACGCACAATGCCAAAAAGATTTTGTCTTCGATGTTCAGCCGCACAAGGTGCCCGACAGCATTCAGGCGGGAACGGCGGAACTCATTTATTACGATGGCCAAGGCGTGGCCTATTCCACCTACTATGCCCTCACTCCCGGCGACATCAATGTGACCAGCAGTCTGCCCTATCAGGTGGATGCATGGGGACGAAACACGCGCGCGATCGGATTGTCCTATTCAGGAGAATTGCGCGCCAAGAATGGGTCGGCCATTCAAGTGGATCAACTGCAGGGCGTGCTCGCCGTAGCAGAGCTCAACTAAAATTCAGCGTACGTGGAGTGTGATGCTGCTGCTCATGCCCGCTCCGTAGGAGAAGTGGCCGCCATTGGCGAATTGCATGGTCAGGCGGTGTGTTCCTGAAGAAAGTTCCACATCGGTTTCTGTCTGACCCAAGCCAAAATGCAAATGGCTTTCATCGTTCGGGATCAATGCGCCTGCCTCCATGGCGTCCATGTCCACCAGCAGATGATGGTGCCCGGTCCCAACGACCATTTCTCCCGCTGGGCGAACTTCCATGCCCACTGCCCCCATCTCCACTCGGAACGGACTGTCCACGCTGTCGCCATCCGATAGATTGAGGAACTCCACATAGGCAGAATCCGGCACCTGCATGTATTCACTGCTCGGATCCATTGAGGCCCCGGTTGCGTGATCCGCGTGATCATGAGCATGCGCTTCCTCGGCCTCAGGCGGCGAAGCAGCATCTTCTGACTGGGAAGGCTGCGGTCCCTGACAGGAAAAAAGAAGGGTCAGGGTCAAAAGGGCGATGGGACTCTTTTTCATGGGGTGCTTTTTGGTGGATGTATTCATTTGAACTTGATCAGTGATTGGTTCTTTTCGACGGCATCTCCAGCAGAAACTTCTATGGACGCGATGGCCACATCTTCTGGCGACTTGATGATGTTTTCCATCTTCATGGCTTCCAGGACGAGCAACGAACCGCCCTTGGGAATTTCATCTCCCTCATTGGCCAAAATGCGAACGACCAGTCCGGGCATTGGCGCTTTCAACTCCTTCAGCTTTTTCTTGGACAATGAAGACAGCCCCATTTTTTCGAGCAACTGCTGATGCTGGTCCTTCACTTCAAAGCATTGATCGATACCGTCCACTCGCAGCCAGAGTTTGCGTTCTTCTTCCTCGTAGCGGTTCAGGTAGACCACATGCGACCTGTCGCCCATCAAAACATGCCAGCTGTGCGTCCCGATCTGTCGCACATCGCAGCCCGCGTTCTTATCGGAAAACTGCACCTGACCATCGGGAAGAATTTCCAATGAAAATGCGGCTCCGGACGAACCCTTGACCTCGATCATGGTTTAAATTTGTGTGAAAGCAATGAAATTAACTGCTCTAAGCTAACGCTTAAGTTTTTACTGCGTTTACTTCACAACAGACCATCCCACCGCTCATGATGAAAATCAGCAACCGCCTGTTCATTCTCCTCTTGGTAGGCACCTTTGGATCCCTCGATGCCCAAAACTGGGTAGAAGGAATGCAGGATCACCGCATCAACTTTTACCAGGTCCAACAGGATTTTGAAGACTTCTGGAAAGGAAAGACCGTAGAAAGGGGAAATGGCTTCAAGCAATTCAAAAGATGGGAAGCCTTTACTGAAGAGCGGGTGCAGCCTACTGGCAAACGACCCGATCCATCGGTCTGGTTCCAGGGGGTGCAGGCCATGAAGCAGGCCACCTCATCGAATGGTCCATTGGGCGACTGGAGGCCACTCGGGCCCTTCAATGGCAATGTGATCAACGGCATCGGGCGGCTCAACTGCATTGCTTTCGATCCTACGGACAACAATGTATTCTATGTCGGCGCTCCGGCTGGCGGGCTCTGGAAGACCAGCGATGGAGGTCAGAGCTGGAACACCACCACAGATGATCTCACCAGCCTGGGCGTTTCGGCCATTGCGATCGATCCGACCAACACCGACCACATCTATATCGCCACCGGCGACCGGGACGGCGCCGACACCTACAGCCACGGCGTCATGGAATCCTTCGACGCAGGTGTCAGCTGGCAGAATACGGGTCTGGTCCACAACATCCAAAGCACAATCCGCGCAACGGGCCTGCTGCTGAATGCGAACAACCCTTCAGAGTTGGTGCTCACCACGCGAAGCGGTATATACAAGACACTCGACGGAGGCGTCAACTGGACCAATGTGGCAGGCGGTTCCTTCCAGTCTCTGCATCAGAAGTCGGGAAATCCAGAGATCCTCTTTGCTACTACCTATCCGAGCGCCCGAATTTGGAGATCCGATGATGGGGGAGACAGTTGGAATTTATTGGATCCAAATACAGTAGGCCTGCCTACAAACGCACGGCGTATGGAACTGGCCACGACCCCTGCCGACACCAATTACATCTATTGTTTGGCTGCGGCCTCGAACAACTCATTTTTGGGCTTGTGGCGCTCGACGGACGGTGGAGCTACTTGGACCCAGCGATCTTCTTCTCCGAATCTGCTGGGCTGGTCGACCTCTGGCAGTGACAGCGGCGGTCAGGGCTGGTACGATCTGGCCATCGCAGTGGCGCACGACAACCGAAATGAAGTGTTCACCGGAGGCGTCAACATATGGAAGTCCGCGAATGGAGGAAGCAGCTGGAACCTCAACGCGCATTGGTTCGGTGGCGGTGGCAGACCCTACGTTCATGCAGACATTCACGGTCTGCATTTCCAGCCCGGAACGTCCAATCTGTTTGCCTGTTCAGACGGTGGACTTCACCGCACGACCAATGGGGGAGCGAGTTGGCAGGAGCTGCAGAACGGCATGAACATCACGCAATACTACAAGATCTCCACCTCCGATGCGGACAGTGTGAAGTACCTGGCTGGAGCTCAGGACAACGGAACCCATATGCGCATCAACGGAAGTTCATTTGATCGGGTGCTCGGCGGCGATGGCATGGACAACGCCATCGATCTTCAGAATCCGAACATCATGTACGGCTCTTCTCAATACGGCAATTTCAACAAGTCCACCAACGGGGGAAACAACTTCAACGCGGCATTTGACATCAGCAATGTTCTTCCCATGGGCAACGGCGCTTGGGTCACCCCCATCGAACTCGACCCATTGAACTCCACGACGGTCTACATCGGCTACACCCGTGTATACCGCTCCACTGATGCCGGCGTCAATTTTTCCGCTGTATCCAATGTGCTTACAGGAGACGACATTCAAATGCTCTATGTGCCAAGAGCAAATACGGACCATGTGTACGCGCGGGTCAGCAACAGTCAGTTCTTGTACCGCTCGACCAACGGTGCGCAGAACTTTTCTTTGATCGCGAGTATCCCCGGAAGCGGAACCGTAACTGGAGTGGCAGTGGATGATGCAGATGAACAGCATATCTGGGTCACCCGTTCGGGTTACTCCGCTGGGCAAAAAGTCTATGAATCGTTCAATGGAGGCGGAAGTTGGACCAATATCAGTGGCAACCTGCCCAACCTTCCGGTGAACTGCATCCTCTACACCGACACCGCCAACGACGGAGTGTACATAGGTACAGATGCCGGCGTGTATTACAGGAACAACGATCTGGCAGACTGGATGCCCTATATGCAAGGCCTCCCCAATGTGATCGTGAACGACCTTGAGTACCAGCCATTGAGCGACAAGATCCGGGCAGGCACATACGGTCGGGGGGTATGGGAAAGTCCTGCCTATTATGGCGATCTTCTTCCACCGATCGCGGCCATCGCTCCGATCGCATCACCCTGCAGTGCGCAGAACACCGTCCGTCTCAGAAGCCAAAGTCAGTACCAGGTGGACCGCTACAAATGGAAGGTGCAGCCCAGTGTCACCTATGTCAACGGAACATCGGATACCTCAGCAAGTCCAGAGATCCTGCTCACGCAGAATGCCTGGCACGACGTTCAGCTGATCGTCAGCAATGCAAATGGAACAGACTCCATTACCGAGTTCGCCGCCTTCAGAAGCGGCGGGCTGCCCCTTCCCTATCTGGAAGGTTTCGACGGCAGCGACAGTTTGGGGAACTGGACCGTTGACAATCCTGATCAGATCCCTGGGCTCGGCTGGCAACAGGTGTCGATCGTCGGTCCAGGGGGCACCCCCACGAAGGCGGCGCGCATGGACCTCTACCAGTATGCCGTAGGCGGACTTACAAAAAGAAAGGACCACCTGATCAGCCCGGCCATCGACTTCTTTACCCATCAGAACATCAGCCTGAGCTTTGATCATGCCTATGCCCGCAGAAACGGCAACTCATACGATACGCTCATCGTTTCAGTGAGCACGGATTGTGGCCAAAGCTGGAGCGAAGTCAGCCGAAGAGTGCACGGTCAGGGTGCTGGTCTGGCCACACGAGGCAATGTATCCGGACCTTTCAATCCGTCCACCTCCTCTGATTGGTGCGGCGGCGGATCCGCCAGTGGATGTTCCGTAGTGGACCTGAGTGCCTACGACGGGCAGGCCGGTGTTCGCATACGCTTCACTACAGTGAGCAATAGAGGCAACCGCCTTTTCATCGATAATATCAACATCAATGGAACTGCCCGTACCGCACCCATGGCGGACTTTACCTCTGTACGCAGTTCCTGTGCGAATTATGACGTACAATTCCTCAACCTGACCACGGGTGTGCAGGACAGTGTCCGATGGATCTTCCCCGGCGGTAATCCCGCCACCTCCACCGCACCCAATCCTGTGGTTCGCTATGCGACTCCTGGAACATACAATGTGGAGCTGAAAGCCTACAATGGACTGGGCAGCGACAACAAACTCCGCAGCGGCTACATTCAGATCCAGCCGAACTCAGCCGTCCAGATCAGCCTTCAGCAAACGGGAGGTCTCTGCGCTGGCGCACCGGTTCAGCTCGCCTTGTTGCAAAATGGCGTGGGCAGCAGCCCGCAGTATGAGTGGTACCTGAATGGCGCTTCCCTTGGACTGCCCGACAGCGCGGTCACGCTCAACAATCTGGTGAATGGAGATATGGTCTACGCAACAGTGATTTCTTCAGAATTCTGTGCCTGGCCGCAGATCGCTTCCTCCGATACCATTGTGATCAATCTGAATCCGGCTCCTGTGGTCACCGCAGTCTCCATCCCTGCAATATGCCAGAAAGACGGGCCTCAGCTGCTGAGTTTTGGCTCCCCCGCTGGTGGTACGTACAGCGGTCCAGGCGTCGTGAACGATACGCTGTATCCAAGCCTGGCCGGATCAGGGACCAAGATCATGAAGTACACCTACACCGATGCCAACGGCTGCTCGGCAAGTGTGAACAAGAGCGTGAAGATCTCGAGTCGGCCGGTATTTGCCTTCACCGCCCGGACTGTGTGCACTACAGACCCTGCTTATTCCCCCAACTGGGTGCAGCCCTCCGGTGGTGACTACATCTTCCAAGGCGACACCGTTTCACTGATCGACGGGACCAAATTGAGTCCGGGCAACTACGCTGCAGACTACTATTATCAAAACGGCTCCTGCGACTCCAC
>CATILC010000029.1 GCA_949516455.1 Flavobacteriia bacterium
ACCCACTCTGAATCGGTGTTCAAAGTGGGTTTAGTGGAGCTGGCGGGGATCGAACCCGCGTCCAAACAGGGACACGCAATGCTTTCTACATGCTTAGTCCGCAATTGGTTGTCGGCAAGTGGCCGGCTGCAGACGGCCTACCACAAGCTTAGCCACTCGTTCTCAAAGACAGCGCATGGCCCACTGCCTTCCAGTCCGGTTACCCTGCACCTCCGGATCGGACGCCACCTGACATGGGCTTCCGGGAGATGACTTGCTCACCCACCTTGTGGGAGATTAGCTTGATCGGCTATCGCTCGATCAGGCGGCAAGCGCGTAGTTGTTTGCGCCAGTTAAAAGGGTCGAGGCATTGGATTTACGGGCGACATCCTCATGGCCCGGCATGCTTACATTCCGCCTCGGCCTGCTGTCAAAACCGATCAGCCCCGGTGCGAATTGCGCTGCAAAGTTAAGCTATCTTCGCAGCGATGCAGAAGGCGCCCAAGTCCATAGCTCTTATCCGTGAGGGAAAGCTGCCCCCGGACCGACGGGTGGCGCTTTCGCCCGATCAATGTGTGCGTTTCCAGGAAACCTTTCCAAACTGCCGATTGATGGTGCAGTCCAGTCCGATCCGCTGCTTCTCCGATGCAGAATATGCGGGAAAGGGGATCGAGGTCGTGGAGCAGGTGGATGAAGCTGAGGTCCTGATCGGCGTGAAGGAAGTGCCCATCGATCAGCTTATTCCCTCCAAGACCTATCTGTTTTTTTCACACACCTTTAAGAAGCAGCCGTACAACCGCGGTCTGTTGCGGGCCATGCTCGAAAAAAACATCCGACTGATCGACTACGAACTGCTCAGCGCTGAGAAGGGTGGCCGTTTGCTCGGTTTTGGACGATATGCCGGTGTGGTCGGCGCCTACAACGGACTGCTGGGTTGGGGAAAGATGACCGGCGATTTTCAGCTCAAACCCGCGCATCAGTGCTTCGATCGAAAGGAAGTGGACGAGCAGCTGTCAAAAGTTGAACTGCCAGAGGGATTCAAGCTGGTGGTCACAGGAACCGGGAGGGTTTCCAGCGGCATTCAGGAGCTTCTGCTCGCTGCGGGTTTGCATCGTGTCGATGCAAAGGATTTCCTGATGAGTGAATTTCCAGAGCCGGTATTCACCGTATTGAGTCCGTTGGATTACGTGCGCCGAATGGACGGTCGGAGCTTTTTGCTCAGCGAATTCTTCAAGGACCCTGCAGGATTTGAGTCGTCCTTTTTACCCTTTGCACAGACGGCTCATGTCTATATGTCCGGACATTACTGGAAGGAGGGAAGTCCCGTCTTCTTTACCCCTGAGCAAGCCAGTGCCGAGGAGTTCAGCCTGCGGCTGATCGCCGACATCAGCTGCGATATTGCAGGTCCGATACCCAGTACCCTTCGTCCTTCCACCATTTCCGATCCGTTTTACGGCTACCAGGCGTCTTCAGCCAAAGAGGTGGCGTTTGGAAGCCCCGGATCCATTGGCGTGATGGCCGTGGACAATTTGCCCGGCGAACTGCCGCGGGATGCATCTGAAGACTTTGGAGACGACCTTTTGGCCCAAGTCCTTCCACAGTTTTTCAATGCCGACCCTGGAACCGTCCTTCAACGGGCCACGCAAACCGATTCTGGCCAACTGACGCCTTCCTTTCACTACCTAAAAGACTACGTTGATGAAGCAGATTAGATCCCTTGCTTTCTTCTTCTTTCTGGCCACCCAGTTGTGGGCATCCCCTGGGGATACCACCCGTGTTCGGGTGCACGACGATGTGGACATGACCTGGTATGTCCGCTACCGGGAAAAGGCGCTGTTTCCAACGCAGGGAACGGATTTTCACAGAGTGAATATGGTCTTTACCCTGGGCTGTGCCTCTTCAGGTTGCAGCGACTGGGACTACACCGTGCTGATCAAGGTCCTTCACCGCACTGGAGAAATGGACAGTACCTACACCTTGGATACCTTGAGTACGAACCCGCTGGTCATCGATACCAACTGGACGCCTTTTGAAGTGATCGAGCCCTACGAACTCGGTCGGATGATCACGCCCTATGGCGGATACATGGCCAATGGAGGCTACGGCTACGACAACAACTGGGAACACCGCTACGTCTATGACGTGACCGACTACCAATCCATACTTCGGGATTCAGTGGAGATCGAAGTCCACTATCAGGGCTGGTCTTCTGGTTTTTCGGCCACGCTTGATTTCGAGATGATCGAGGGCACCCCCGCGCGCAACCTGATCAAGATGCAGAACGTCTACCGACCGCGTGGATTTTCTTTCCGAAACACAGCCGATGTTGAGCTGAATCATCTGCCGGCCGTGGACATTCCACTGGAAAGCACCACCCAATTTGCCGCGCTGCATGTTCTGCCCACCGGACACGGATTCGACAACAGCCTGAACTGTGCAGAATTCTGCAAGAAGGACTATTACGTGAAACTGGACGGTCAGACCCGTTTTACCCAGAGCATGTGGCGGGACGATTGCGGCCTGAATCCCATCTACCCGCAGGGCGGGACCTGGCTTTATGACCGCGCAAATTGGTGTCCAGGGACCAAGGCCTGGACCTATGAGCACGACCTTTCTCCGTGGATCGGCGCTGGCCAGACCGCACAGATCGATCTGGACCTGGAGCCCTATTCGGTGCCTTCTGGAGATCCTCAGGCAGCCAGCTACAACTGGAGCACCATTCTGCTCGAATTCGACAGCTATGCCCATCAAAACGATGTGGAGCTCATGGAGATCCTTTCGCCGAGTATCCATGAAGAATATTCGCGCATGAATCCTTCCTGTGGAACCGCTTTGGTGCGCATACGGAACAAAGGCGCCCAACGGCTCACAAGCTGTGTGATCGAATACGGATACGAGAATGCCACCCGCCACAGCTTTAACTGGCAGGGCGATCTGGGCATGATGGAGGACGAACTGGTTGTACTGGATCTGGGTGGTCCGGGCGATTGGCAACAGAGCCAGGCAAGCGATCGCTTCACGGCCAAGGTTTCTTTGCCCAATGGAATGCCGGACGAATATGCCTGGAACGACAACGGATTGTCCAGCTTTCGGCCCACGCCTGTCCATGCGGGGAATCTGCGGCTCAA
>CATILC010000030.1 GCA_949516455.1 Flavobacteriia bacterium
CCGGCCTGTCCATCCATTCGCTCAGCAAGCCACTTGTTCAGGGCAAAGAGAAGATTCACGCCGATGGAGAAGTTGGAGGCAAAGAGAAAACTTCCGCCCAATTCTGTGCAGAGTTTTTCAGCGGCCGGGATCTTGTCGTTCCAACCGGTCGTCCCGCTGACCACCGCTACGCCTGCTCGAAGGCACTTAGTGATGTTGTTGAAGGCCGCTTCCGGACGGCTGAACTCGATGGCCAGGTCCACTCCCTTCAATGAAGCGGAGTCCCACTGGCCGTTGGCGATCATTTCTATGGAATGTCCACGTTGGCGTGCACAACGCTCGACCTGCTGTCCCATTTTCCCATAACCGATCAGAGCGAGATTCATGGCCAATTCATTTGAAGGCTCAAACCAGTGCCAACACCCGATCCATCTGCCCATCCTGAGTTGGGCATAAGGGTGGGCTGCCATTGCAGGCTCAGGTCATCGGTAATGTCAAAGTAAAACAGATGGGCGTCGATATGGGCATCGAGAATATTCAAAGCATAAGCTGCCACGGTCAGGATGATGGAGAGGTCGCGCCATCGCCGATAGGTCGTTTGAATGGTGATCAGCTGGCTCGAGGAGTAGATCCCCTCGTAGATGTCGGTGGTGTTGGGATCCTCGTCGATCCGCACTTCATAGGCGGAACGAAAGTGTTTGTATTCGCCATGGTTGAAAATGGCAAAACCGATCGTCGTTCCCATTCCTGCCCAGACCACTGGGGCTTTCCACCACTTTCGGTTGTAGAGCTGGCCCCATCCGGGCAGCATGACGGATCGCCAGGTGGCCGTAGCCGTGCTGTGGGAACGGATCTGTTCGGCCAGCGCGGAGTCTATGGGAAGGGCTTGGCTGGTATCCAGCTGGGCTGCAGATTTTAACGAGCAGACCAAAATGAGGAAAAAAGAGGCAAATGCCTTCATTCAGATCTGAAGGATGAGAGGATCCGTTCGAGCTCCTGATCATCTTTAAATGAGATCACCAGCTCGCCACCTGGATTGCCTTGACGTTCCTTGACCTTCACTCCAGAACCAATGAGCTCAGAAAGTTCTCCGCTCAAAGAGCGGTTCACGCGCAAAGTCGATGATCTGCGCCCTTTCTTGCCAGTCTTCTCATCGTTCAGTCGCTGCACCTCATCCTCGACCTGACGAACGTTCAGTCCATTTGTTATGAGGGTTTTATAAATACTCAGCTGATCCTTTTCATCAACGATGTTCACCAGGGCCCTGGCGTGGCCCATGCTCAGCATCTGGTCACGGAGTCCGGCCTGTATGATGGGCGGAAGTTTCAGCAACCGCAGGTAGTTGGTCACTGTGGAACGCTTCTTTCCCACACGCTGGCTCACTTCTTCCTGGGTGATCCCGCACTCGTCCATCAGGCGCTGATAGGAGAGGGCGACCTCCACGGCATCCAACTCCTTGCGCTGGATGTTCTCGACCAAGGCCATCTCAAGCATGCCCTGGTCATCGGCCAAACGGATGTATGCGGGTATATGAGAAAGCCCTGCCAGTTTAGAGGCACGCAGACGCCGTTCACCAGAGATCAGCTCGTATTTCTTCTTTTTGATCCGGCGAACCGTGATGGGCTGGATCACACCCAATTCACGAATGGAAACGGCGAGCTCATTGAGTGATTCCTCGTCGAAAAAAGTTCTCGGCTGGTAGGGGTTGGCTTGAATTCGCTCAATGGGCAACTCAGATATCGATCGGATGACCTCATCAGCCCCCTTTTCCTCCACGGTCTGGACATCCTCGTTTGGATCCTTCAGCAGGGCGGCAAGCCCTTTGCCCAATGCTTTTCGCTTTTCTCCCATGATTCGTCCTTACGGCTGTACAGCCTCCGCAGGCGAGTTGTTTTTTAAGAATTCCTGCGCCAAATTAAGGTAATTGACTGCTCCTGTGCTTGTTGCATCATAGGTAATGATGTTTTGGCCAAAGCTGGGGGCCTCGCTCAGGCGCACATTCCTTTGGATGATCGTTTTGAAGACCATTTGCTGAAAGTGGTTCTTGACTTCGTCCACCACCTGATTGGAAAGCCGCAAGCGGCTGTCGTACATGGTCATGAGCAGGCCTTCGATCTCCAGATCCTCGTTGTGCAGGTTCTGCACGCTTCGAATGGTGTTCAGCAACTTCCCCAATCCTTCCATAGCGAAGTATTCAGACTGGATGGGGATCAATACCGAATGAGCGGCGGTCAGTGCGTTGAGGGTGATCAGACCCAGTGAAGGTGCACAGTCGATCAAAATGAAATCGTAGTTGTCGTGGCACTTTTTAAGCGCCTTTTTCAGCATGTACTCCCGCTTCCTGGTATCCACCAGTTCGATCTCGGCTGCCACCAGGTCGAGGCTGGTCGGAAGAATATCCACATTGGGTGCTGCGTTTCTTCGGATCGCTTCTTCCGCCTTGATCTGGTGTTCCAATACCTGATAGGTTCCCTGCTCAACACTTCCCGGATCGATACCGAAATTGGAGGTGGCATTGGCCTGGGGGTCTGCATCGACGATCAAAACACGTTGTTCCAAAACACCCAGGGCCGCGGATAGATTCACCGCTGTGGTGGTCTTTCCAACGCCTCCTTTTTGATTCGCCACCGCGACGATCTTCGCCATTGAATTTTAAAAAATTGGTTTACAGAGCCTTGGGCACTCGAATATGCCCTCGGCTTGGAAATACTAAAGCTAATGAAACCTCGGGCTTGTCAAAGCCTTGGTCTGAAATTCCGAAGAGATCCGTTGGCGCTCTGAATATCAGAGGTCTTCGAACTCTATTTGAGTGAAGTCATCGTCTGAAGAAGATGGCTTGAGATCATTTTCCTCTGTGCGTTGTTCCTCGTAGGCTTCCCTGCTGGGGGGCGGTCCCTGTTTGTCCTCAATGAACTTGAGTACGTCATCGAGGCCTTCGCGAAAATTCTCGAAGTCCTCTTTATACAGAAAGATCTTGTGCTTTTTGACAAAAGATGAACCGTCCGAGTTGTTTTGCCTGCGGCTTTCTGTAATGGTGAGGTAGTGGTCCTCTGCCCGAGTGGTTCGTACATCCAAATAATAGGTGCGCTTGCCCGCCTTGACGACTTTAGAGTAGATCTCTTCCCTTTCGTATCCCCTGTTTTCTCCCATGTTCTTGTACTTGCTCAAAAATAGAAAAAAGTCATGTCTGCGTTTCTTCTCTGAGTTGCTTCTCATGCAACTCGAAATAGGCACCTTCTTTCTTGATCAGTTGTTCATGTGTTCCGGATTCGCAAACCGCTCCATTTTCCAGCACCAATATGTGATCGGCATGTTTCACAGATGAAACGCGGTGGCTTACCAGCAGGCTGGTGCATTGGCTCGTGATCTCATTCATGTTCCTCAATATGTGCTCCTCAGTTTCTGTATCCACAGCACTCAGGCAGTCATCGAGGAGTAAAATGCGGGGCGCGGCGGCGAGTGCACGCGCAATGCTGATCCGCTGTTTTTGTCCTCCGCTCAGAGTGATTCCGCGCTCTCCTACCACGGTTTTGTAGCCTTCGGGGAATTCGCGGATGTTCTCATCGACCTCTGCATCCTCGGCCGCCCGAACCGCGTTTCCTGGAGCTGGATCATTTGTGGCAAAAAGAATGTTCTCTTCGATGCTTTCCGAGAAGAGAAATGCTTCTTGAGGGACATATCCGATACGCCTCCTGAGGGTTCCCAGATCCAGCTGCTCGATGGGCACGTCGCCCACGCGGATGCTTCCAGAATCAGGAGTGTAAAGGCGAAGGATCAGATGGGCCAGGGTGGTCTTCCCGCTGCCCGTGCGCCCCACGACAGCCAAACTCTTCCCTTCTTCAAGAGTGAAACTCACATTTTTCAATGCCTGGATCCCCGTCTCCGGATAAGTGAAATCCACATTTTGAAATTCGATCCGGTTCCCAAAGTCTTTTTGTCCAGTAGCGGACGCATCGATCTCGGGTCGGGTATCGAGGAATTCGTTGATGCGCTCCTGGGAGGCCTCTGCCCGCTGTACGATGGAACTCACCCATCCGATGGAAGCCACAGGCCATGTGAGCATGTTCACATAGAGTACGAATTCTGCAATGTTTCCTGCGGTGATCCTGCCGGCAATGGCCTCGACTCCTCCAATGTACACGGTGACCAAAGTGCTCAGTCCGATCAGAAGAAGCATGGTCGGGAAAAAGAGTGCGTTGACCCGGAAGAGTCCCTCATTTACATCCTTGTAGGCGTTGGACAGATCCGAGAATTTCTCGCTGCTTTGTCCTTCCCGTCCGTATGCCTTGACCACGCGAATGCCCGAAAAGGCCTCCTGCACATAGGTCGAGATAACAGACAGTTCGCGCTGTACACGCTCGCTTTTTTTGTTGATGAGTTGAGAGATCCGGTAGATGATCCAGGAAAGCAGTGGAAGTGGCAGAAGAACATAGAGGGTCAGTTTGGCATTGATGCTCAACATGGTGCTGATCACGATCACCAAAGTCACCAGCACATTGACCGAATACATGATGGCCGGACCCGCATACATGCGTACGCGGCTGACATCTTCGCTGATCCTGTTCATCAGGTCGCCCGTGCTGTTCGTGCGGTAAAAGGATAGGTTGAGTTTTTGGTAGTGATCGAAAACATCATTTTTGAGATGATATTCCACCTGTCGCGAAACGACGATGATCGTTTGCCTCATGAGGAACATGAAAAGGCCCGACAGCAGAGAGGAGCCAATGATCGCCAGTCCGTAGAAGAGGAGGCTGCTGCTGAGCTCGTCTGTATCCAGGCTTCCATTTTCCTGCGCCCATTGGATCTTTTCAGCCACGGTGTCAAAGGAGGTGCGGACCAGTTGAGCCGGATAGACCCGAAAGATGGCAGAGATGGTTACAAAGAGGAAACCTACGGAAAGCTTCCATTTGTACTTCAGGAAATAGGGATTCAGCCGGCGAAGTGCTTTCATGTGCAGATTGGCTGCAAGAGGGGTATTTTTTCGATACTTTCGCTTCGCTCTTGAGCCTTGGTAAAAGTAGGGCACAGGAGGTTCTTTAATTCACGATCGAACGAAGTGCCATGGCAGATTCAGACGCTTCTCTAGTTACGGACTCCTCTGTTCTTTTCGAGCATCGGGAGTTTCATGACCACGAGCAGATCGTATTCTGTCACGATCGCTCCAGCGGCCTGAAGGCCATCATTGGAATTCACGACACCACATTGGGTCCGGCCCTTGGAGGAACGCGCATGTGGAACTATGCCTCTGATGAAGAGGCGCTCCGCGATGTGCTTCGACTCAGCAGGGGCATGACCTACAAAGCTGCTATCTCGGGTCTGGATCTGGGAGGCGGAAAAGCGGTCATCATCGGAGATTCCAAAAAGGACAAGAGCCCGGAGATGATGGAGGCTTTCGGACGCTACGTTGACAGCCTTTCCGGACGCTACATCACGGCAAAAGATGTCGGTATCGATTCACAGGACATGATCGCTGTGCGTCGTCAGACACCTCATGTCACTGGTATTCCCGAAGAAATGGGTGGAAGTGGTGACCCTTCTCCCGTCACGGCTTTTGGCGTTTACCAGGGGATACTGGCTGCTGCGGCCTTTTGCTGGGGCGATGACTCGCTAAAGGACAGGCGCATTCTCGTGCAGGGAGTCGGTTACGTTGGGGAGACGCTTGTGCGCCACCTGACAGAAGCCGGTGCCGAGGTATTGGTCTCGGACATCCGTGCAGACCAACTCGAAAGGATGAAGCGCACCTATGGTGCACGGATCGTTGAGGCGGATGGCGTCTATGAAACCCCGATGGACATCTATGCTCCCTGTGCACTGGGGGCGACCTTGAACGACAAGAGTATTGCAGCCTTGCGCTGTTCGGTGATCGCAGGGGCCGCCAACAATCAATTGGCCGAAGAAGAAAAGCACGGTCGCATGCTGATGGAAAAAGGCATTACCTATGCCCCGGATTTTTTGGTCAATGCCGGGGGCTTGATCAATGTCAACTCAGAGATCGCCTCCTACGGCCGCAAGGAGGTCATGAGCCGAACAGAGGAGATCCGAAGAACGACCTATGAAGTTTTGGAGCGCAGTGCGCGTGAAGGCATGCCAGCGCAGAACATTGCCAAGAAGATCGCAGAAGAACGCATTCATTCCATGCGGTCAACACAGAGCGGCTCAAACTGAGAACATGCTGAGCAGAAGACACATCCGAATAAAGGTCCTGCAGGCTCTGTACACCAGCACCCGCCAAGGTGAGCTTGATGGGGTGGTTCTCGAGAAGAACCTGACCAGTTCGATCGAACGCATCGAAGAGCTCTACGGCTACGAATTGAAGCTTCTCGATGAACTCAGAAAGGCTTGTGCGCATTTCATAGAGCTGGCCCAGAACAGAAAAGTGGAAGCCAATGTGGAGCGGAACCCCAACCGAAAAATGCTGGAAAACCGCTTTCTATTGTTCATTGAGGACAATGAAGCACTGGCGTCCCTATGGCGGTCCAGAGGCATTCAATGGACCGAAGAACGGGACGTCATTCGCAGTTTGTTCCTCGAGATCAAGGAAGACGAACTCTATAAAGAATACCTGAGCAACGGAGAATCGAGCTGGGAAGATGACAAGCGTTTCATCCGCCGACTCTACGATGCCCACGTAGTGCATAACGAAGACTTTCACCAGATATACGAGGACAAAAACCTTCATTGGGCGGACGATCTGGATGCGGCTCAGATGATGGTGGAAAAGACCCTCAGAAAAGCCGGACCAGAGGCCTTGAAAAAGAAGAAGCTACTGGTGAAATTGTACAAGGACGCCGAGGATCGGGCTTTTGGACCAGATCTGCTTCACAAAACCTTGAAGTCCATGGACGATTCGCTGAAGCGCATTTCGGCCAAGGCGCGCAACTGGGAGATGGATCGGATCGCGGTGCTCGATGTGCTGCTGATGCAGATGGCACTTGCCGAGTTCCAGTTCTTCCCGACGGTCCCGCTGAAGGTGAGCATGAACGAATACATCGAACTCTCCAAAGGCTATTCAACGCCCAAAAGCGCCATGTTCGTCAACGGAGTGATGGACAAGGTGCTGCTCGACCTGAAGAAGGAGGGCAAGATCAAGAAGATTGGACGGGGATTGCTCGAACATTAAATTTGCACATCTAATCACCCAACAATGAAAAACACCCTAGGATTGGCCATGGTACTGCTGGCCGCAACCGCATGCGACGATGCGGCTTCACGGATCAAAACAACGGACGAAGGCAGCCCAGCCGTTGAGGAGGCCGTCGGAACCGAGCTTGTGGAAGGCACTCCTGCCTTTAGTTTCGATAGCGAATTCCACGATTTTGGAGAGATCACGGAAGGCACTTTGGCCGAGCATATTTTTCGCTTCACCAATACGGGAGACGCACCATTGATCATTTCGAACGCCCAGGGAAGTTGCGGTTGTACCGTTCCTGACTGGCCGAGAAATCCGATCGCGCCGGGCGAAGAGGGCGAGATCAAGGTCTCCTTCAACAGCTCAGGACGACAAGGCAAGAACGACAAGCAGGTGACCCTGAATGCGAACACCATTCCCAACACACGGGTGCTCAAGATCACTTCTTCTGTCCTTCCCAATCCCAACAAAGCAAACGCCGCTCAATGATGCATTCGATCCTATTGCAGGCAGGGCCTGAAGGCGGAGGATTGAGCAGTATGCTCATGTTCGGAATGGTCCTTCTTGTGATGTACTTCTTCTTTTTTCGTCCACAGATGAAAAAGCAAAAAGAAGAGGGCCGATTCCAAGATGACCTGAGCAAGGGAATGCGCGTGGTCACCAATTCGGGCATCCATGGTAAGATCCTCGAACTGCAGGAGAAACAACTGGTCATTGAGTCGGAAAATTCGCGAATGCGCATCGACAGAACAGCGGTCTCCAAGGAGTTGAGCGCTCAGTACCAACCGGCCGCCTCGGAGAAAAAGCCGAAAAAAGAAAAGGACAAGCAAGACTGAATCGATGAATGAAGAAGCCTGGCGATGAAGTGGATCCTGAAGTATCCCCGGGCTTTCTTTCTCATCTTATCGCTGTTTTTCTGGGTAGGTAATCGTCTTGCCCAGCAACGGGTACAGGTGGAATTGACCTACGACCTTCAGTACAGGGGTTTCGATCCTGAATTGGCCAAGGCCATGCCTCAGCGCCTGAGAATAAGATGGGCGGGGGCGGGCTATTCGAGCTGGAAGGAATGGACCAACCCATTCCGCGCCCTGACACTGGACAAAAAAAGCCTTGACCGGGAGCTGCCCAATTGGACCGATGGGTTTTACATCGACCAGTTGCGAACTGTATTACAGAAGAATTCGCCTGAGGATCTTGAATTGCTGGGTCTTGGAGACGGCGATCGGTTCGTATCGCTCCCGGACTGGAAGACCGCATGGTGGCCTGTGGACAAGCATCTGCCCGAGGGCTTGAAGCAGGAGGGACTGATCGTGGAGCTTTCAGAACTCCCCGATTCACTGTTGGGATTGCGCCTGGCCGATTTTCAGGAAAAGGAAAAGGAACGGATCCATTTGGAGTACGACGGTGCTTTTCCCGGAGTGGGAACGCATTCCATTCGTTTGCGCGCGCGCGTTCCGGAGGCTTCTAGCTTTCAACTGTCCGAAGAGTTTTTTCAGACCTCCGTCCAAGTCAGTCAGGTGACCACGCTTTATCGGCAGGTACCCATTGAGCACAGCGGTTCATCAGACTGTTTGGTCGTTCCAGCTCAGTTGGAAATGGCCTTCACCATTCCTTTGGAATTGTGGGAGCGCCTTGAGACCGAGCCCATTCGGGCTTATCTCGAACAGGGAGCGGAGTCTACCTACCTGATACGGACCGAAATGGACGAAATTCTTGCACGGCACCTGACCTACAGCAGTCACGATGTGGCCCAACTCATTGAGACCTCCTCTTGAAAAAGATCGGACTCACAGGCGGAATGGGCAGCGGGAAATCCACAGTGGCATCGATATTTGCTGCCCTGGACGTTCCTGTATACGATTCAGACCGACGTGCCAAACGACTCTACCATCGACCAGAGGTCAAAAGACGGGTGATCGATCTCCTCGGTAAGGAGGCCTATGCGGCAGACCAGGAAGAACTGAATAGAGAATGGATCGCTCAGCAGGTCTTTTCAGATCCAGACAAACTTGACCGCCTGAATGCGATCATTCACCCGTTGGTGGCTGAGGATTTTTCGGATTGGTGCGTCAGGCAGGGATCTTGTGCCTATGTACTGAAAGAGGCAGCAATTCTCATCGAATCCGGCGCTCATTTGGGCTTGGATGCACTCATTGTGGTTGAGGCCGATCTCAGCGTTCGACTGAAACGCATTTCCGCTCGGGACGGGATGGACTTACAGAAGGCAGAAGCGCGGATGCAGCAGCAGATGGGAGACAAGGAAAGGCGTTCATTCGCCGACCACCTCATTGTCAACGATGGAAGTTCCGATCTGATCCCACAAGTTCTAAAAGTGCACAGGCGTTTGCTGCAGCCGTACTGACCGCTCAGCGGCGCATACAGCCCAAGACTTCTCCAGGCAGCGTCTGGCCAATAAAAGGGAAGTTCGAGGAGGTGGAATGCCAGTTTTCCGCGGTGTATTCGGTCTTTGAATCTGGACGGTACAGGGTGTATCCGCCGGGGCCACCGGGTTCAAAATTTGGTTGATCCAAACCGAGGATCTGCCGGGGCCCGGCACTCATCAATTCAACAAAGCGTTCTTCACTGAGCCCAGGAACCGATCGCAATAGGGAATGCGTCGCCTGAATGCAGGAGATCCCTTCTTCGGCTTCTTGGAAAGTACACGCTTTTCGTTCCTCATTCGAGGGATGATGATCGCTGGTCACCGCATCGATACTGCCGTCACATAGTCCCTCAAAAAGGGCGTTTTGATCATCTTCGCTGCCCAATGGGGGAAGCTGCTTCCAGTTTGAGTCAAAATCCAAGAGTCCCTTCTGCCCCAATCCGAGATGGGCCACGGCGACATCTGCCGTCAGGGGATATTCTTTGTTCCTGTATTTCCTTAGTCGGTCCAGGCCCTCTTTCGTGCTGATGGAAGTCAGATGGACCGAACAGGAGGTGTATCGGGCCAATTCAGCGATCCGGTCGATTCCGATCACCTCCGAAACCGCCGGAATTCCTGCCATTCCCGAGCGAAAACCATTCGCGTTTTCACGACCGATGCCGCTGCCATAGAAGAAGGAGTCGTCCGGACGAAGCATAAGGGGCTTGCCCAGCATGGCTGAATACTCCATGGCGACTTTCAAAAAATGGCTGTTGGCGATAGGCCGGCCGCCATCCGAAAAGGCGACTGCCCCGCTGCCCATGAGTTCTTCCAGTTCAGCGAGTTCTTCTCCTCGGGAACCTTGAGTGAGCGCTCCTATGAACAATGGGTGGCTGTGCTTGCCCTCTGAGCGGAGCTTCCCGTACTCGATCACGGAGGATCGGTCGGCAGTCGGTTCGGTGATGGGCAGAACACCCACATGTTCATATCCACCGGCATCTGCCGCCCGAAGGAGGCTTGGAAGGGTTTCCCTCTCAGGCATACCGGGATCGAAGGAACGGGCACGAAGATCCACCCAGCCTGCGGAAATACAACAGCCCTCGGGAAGGATTTGGGTACCTTGATCTGCAGGGTTGTTCGGCGGAGTCACCATCCTGCCATTCTCAAACCAAAAATCCCTTATCTCTCCATTCAATGGGCCATTGGGCTGGACGATCCGGGCTTTTGGAAGGTGCACTTTCATTCGGTCTGCGAACTTTTTGGCTGTGCAAACTTAGGGACAACGCCCTCAATGAGCAGTAAGAGGAATCCAAGACCGATGAACAGGATCCAGAGATCCGAATCATCCGATGAAGTTCCGAGCGCTCCAAAGTCGTCCCAGCTCAACAACTGGCTTTGCCACTGTGCAGGCAATTCCACAGGCGCGTAAAAGAGAAGATCACGCTCCTTGTAGGAGGGATTGATCGCGAGTACGCCAAGGGAATCGTTTTCGTCTTTCAATGTGTAGATCCCTGGCTGTTTGAATTCAGGTCCAAAAAAGATCTCGGTGGTATTCGCCGTTCGACCTTGTCCGGGCACGAAATTCCGTCCGTTTTGGTCTGCAGCACGAACTGCACGGTCCATTCCTCCTTTTGGGTGCGCGATGGTCCAATGGGCGGAAGACCGAGCCTTCAATTCCAATGTGCTGTTGGCCTGTGTACGCCATGAAGCCTGATGAAGCAGGGGGAGCGTCAGGTCCTCTTGTGCCCAACGACTCCAATCGGGCGAGAGGCAAGAGGCAAAGAGCAGAATGGACGAAGAAGGACCTTTGTATTCGGCCAATTGCAGATAGCCGTCCTCGTATCTGATCATTCCTTCCCATCCCTTGGTTTCCTGCAGTCTGTTCCTTTTTATATCTACGGGAAGGGCTGGGTTTTCCGGGATCCTGGAAAAAACAGAGCGAAAAAGTTCATTGTCCTGATTGATGCGGTCGCCTTGGAAACGTCCGGAATCTCTGATGTCCTCCCAATTGGAAATGCGCCTCATAAATTCGGGATAGGCGCCGTTCTCGGAAGGCCAGATCACCAGATCCGTTCCCGACTGCGCCAATTGCTCCACCCGTTGCATCCTCGGCGAACCTTGGGTCCAGTCGGCCAAAACGATCAGGTCGGCAGTGGATTCACCCGCAGCATCGCTTCTTTCCGTCCAGAGAATGCGGTCGTATTCTTCATCTGGGAAAATCTTGGACCAATCCGTTTCCCTTTGCCCGTCGTCGTAAATGAGGACACGGGGCGATGGGCCTTGGTTCCAGGCGATGTAAAATTCATTGTCAAACCTCCAGCTTTCATCGGTCAGCCGCAATTGGGCATGTCCGCTCTGTCCCGGGACGAATTCCAGAGGCAGGATCCGCACTTCCCCTGCCGCCAATTCAATGGATTCAAAGTTCTCTACCCGCTGGTCCTGAAGCACTTCCAGAGTGCTTCTGAGGGGCTTTGAAGAGTGATTTTTGATCTGCACCTGGAGGCGTTGTTCCAGCCCTGGACGTGTGAAGGGAATCTCGGCCCAAACACTGTCGATCGATAAGTTGCGCTGATCTGCAGAATGTTGGACGGGCAGGATCTGCAGGCCTTGGTGTGCAGAATCCAGCAACAGATCTTCCCATTGATTCCTCTGCATGTCGGAGATCATGATCAGCTGGCCTTCAGACCCTTCATTCGTCCATTTTTGATACACGGATCGAGGCGAGGTCGCATGTATTTGAGGCTTCATGCCACTTAGAATTGTCCATGCTTCAGAGGGCGAGCGGGCAGAAACGAAGTAGCCAGACGCATCAGAAATGAACAGTCTTCGGTCCTGACCAACAGAGGAAAGCCAGGAATTCAGTTCATTCAGCATTCGGTTCCATGAATCTCCGTCCTTCTCCTGCGCATCCATGCTCAGGGAGGCATCTACATAGAGGTAGATGTCACCTTTGGTGTCACCGCCAACAGCAGCGGGCCCCTCATTCCTGATAAATGGCAGGGAAAAGCCAAGAACCAGAAAGCTGATCGCCAACAGTCGAAGCAGGAGGAGAAGGATGTCCCGGAGTCTGTGCATCCGTGCCTGTGTCGATGCCGTCTCCTTGAGAAAGCGGATGTCGCTGAAGTAAAGGGTTTGACGGGGTCTGAATTTCAATAGATGCACGGCAATGGGAACAGCGAGGGCCGCAAGCATCCATAGAAAAAGGGGAGAAGAAAAACCCATTGGTCAAAGGTAGATTCTCTGCTGCCTTTCCTGAGCAGTTGAGCTGAAGAATGTTCGGTGCTGTCTTCAGATACTCACAGCCGTTCCCGAAGCGCTGACCATGAGCATGCTGCCGCCTTTTCCGACCACTTCATAATCAAGATCCACGCCCACCACCGCATTGGCTCCTCTTTGTTCCGCACGTTCCTGCATTTCCCGAAGCGCGATCTCCCGAGCTTCTTGAAGTACTTCTTCATATGCACCGCTGCGTCCACCTACCACGTCTCGGATGCTTGCAAAGAGATCGCGAAAGAGATTGGCGCCAATGATGGTCTCTCCGGTGACAATGCCGTGGTGAACCTTGACTGGGTGTCCTTCGATCTGTGGAGTTGTGCTGATGATCATTTGTGTAATTTTTCGAAAGCTACAATCCCCCGAAGGATCGGGCAAGATGAACGAACTTTGCCCAAGGATGGAGGAGAAAAACGAATTGTTCTGGAAAAATTTGGAGGAAAAGCTGAAGGTTCAGGGCAGCTGGCCCCAGCTGTATATGTTCAAATTCATCGTTCCAGCAGACAACAGCAAGATCGCGCGGGTAGAAAATCTATTTGATGCTCAGGAGGCGCAGATCAACAGACGATCTTCAAGCGGCGGGAAGTACATCAGCATCACAGCAAAAGAGGTGATGACCGATCCGGATAAGGTGATCGAGCGTTACAAAGAAGCCAGCAAGATCGAAGGCCTGCTGGCCCTATAGATCGAGTTTCTTTCTCAATCCCTTTGGCAGGGAATTGACGTTCACCACCAGGCTGATGCTCTTGTGTGCGATGAAGGATTCAGTCGCATAGAGATGGCCGCTTCGATAGGGATTCTTTCTTTCACCCCATGAATTGCGCACTGTGTAGTACGCCTTGCCCGTCTGATCTGTCACTTTCCCAACGATCTGCATGCCGTGGTCATCCGTTGTCTTCCAAGCGTCAAAATCGGCCTGCCGCAACTCCTCGCTGACCTCGACCTCCGGACAGCCGGCAATGAACGGATCGTCGAGTCCAAGCAGTTCAAGCTGCTCCACGTCCGGGTTGATGGCCAATCCGTTGCGAATACTGAATCCTTTTTCACTCACATCCGTGGCCCATGCGAGGGTGTAGCCTTCTGAGAGGGAGGCGTCGAGAACGCTCATGAATTCATCGAGTGGCAGATTCCAGCTGCTGCCCCACATCCAGTTGTCTGGGACTTCGATCATCATGGGTGCGTAGTAGGGCCGGTAGGCGAAGCTCGTGACCTGCAGGTAGTCATCGGCCTTTAGTTGCAGGTAATCGTCTGCAAAGCTCCTTGGCGTGTAGGTTTTTCCTTCCCATTCGAAGGTCTCTGGTACCGGGCCGAGATAGGCGTCCAACAGACCGTTCACTGCTTCTTTCCAGTTGCTTTTCAACGCACGACCTTCTCTCTTCAATACGGCATCCATCAAACTGCTCAGGGCATCTTCCAGCTCGCCGTGATCGATCCGCTGACCCGCTTCCGGTCTGCCACTGTAGACCTCTTCTGGAATCGTGCCGTACTTCTCTAGGACGAAAATGGCATCGGGCAATGCACCGCCCTGCGCAAAATTGAGGGCACCGTGCAAGCGGATATACTTCTCTGCTTTTTCCTCGTAGACCTTCCGAACGACATAAAGTGCACTCAGGTCCACTCTTTTGCCCTTGCGAATGCATTCACTTTCCAAAAATCCAGTAGCGGAAAAACTCCAGCACGTGCCTGATCGACCTTGATCCTCGACTTCGAGTGCTTCTATGTCATACACCGTGGTGAACTCGATGTCTTCGCTCGAGCTGCCATTGTCCTTCACGCGATCGATCAGATCTACCTGCGCCTGGGCGCTTATCATGCCCATGAGCAGGGCGATCGTTGCTGTTTTTTTCATGCCAAGAATTTCGCGGCTTGAAAATAGGGAATGAAAGAAAAATGAGAAACAAAAAGGGCCTACAGTCTGCCCTTTGGGATCACATCTTAGCGGTAGATGGCTGCCAGTGCGCCATGCAGGTCGGAATGCACATAGGTGAATCCACAGCCCCGGATCTTTTCATCAGAAGTTTTTTGGCTCATCAGCGCGAGGGTGGCTTTTTCTCCAAGCACCATTTTCAGCGCACCGCCGGGGACACCCATCCACGAAAAGGGATAAGGCCGTTTCAGTGCCGATGCGAGGGCACGGCTAAAGTCGGCATTGGTCGCGGGTTCAGGTCCGCCTGCATTGAATATGCCCTGCAGTTTTTGTTCGGCGCAGAAGTGGAATTGGCGGGCCAGATCGTCGGCATGGATCCAGGACATCCACTGCTTGCCATTTCCGAGCGGCGTGCCCAATCCCCATTTGAACACCGGCGCCATCTCCTGCAGAGCTCCGCCATTTTTGCTTAAAACGATTCCGATGCGTAGAATACAGAAAGGGATCCCGATATCCTTTGCCATGTCTTGAACCTTTCTTTCCCAATGCTGGGTAACGCTTCCCAGGAAATCATGGGCCGGCTCAGCATCTTCGCGGTAAAGGGTCTGCTCAGAAGTCGGATATATGCCCACGGCCGAAGCACTCAATATCTGCCTGACGGAGTGCTCTGCCGAATTCAGGGCATTCCATAAGGTTTGTGTCGATCTCAAACGGCTCTGAAGGATGGCCTGCTTGTATGCGGGTGTCCACCTTTTGGAAACAGATGCGCCAGCCAGATGGTATATGACATCGACCTCTTTGAGGACCGCGGCATCCATCTGCCCATTTTCGGGGTCCCAATAGGCGCAGCCAACAGCCGCATTTGTGGGTTTGTACGTGTTGCGGGTGGAGAGGTGCACCACCTCTTGTCCCTGCGCGATCAGCCAGTCCGTCAGATGGGTGCCTACCAATCCACTGCCTCCTGTGATCAGTGCCGTCTTTTTCACTTTTGTTCTGTCATCAGTTGAGCAAATGCCCGATCCGTTGGAAGGTCGAACAAGTCTTCATGGAAATTGTGCAGGCTGATCCATTCCACGCGATGGTCTTTCTCGACGGCCTTCAGCTTTCCAATCCTTTCATTGGAGCCTTTATCTGGAATAGCTTGCATGTAGATGCTGATCACCTGCTCATTTGGACGAAAAGCAGAGCGTTGAAAAAAGTCGGTGGTGTACAAATGCGCTCCAGCCCGCACAGGCAGATCGAGTTCTTCCATAAATTCACGCTGCAGGCAATCGCGTATGCCCTCTCCTAATTCCAGTCCGCCGCCGGGAAATTTGCGATAGATGCGGCCCTGGATCTTCTCAACAGAAGTCAGTACCCCCAGGTCCGGATGGGTGAGCCAGCCATAGACCCGCACATTGAATCTTTTCACTTCTTCCAAGCGCGCAACATTTCTCTTTTTCCCGGTGGGCCTTCCAGGCGTTCCACGCTGAATCCAGCTGCCTGCAGGTCTCTGCGCACCTGTCCTTTTGCGCTGTAGCTGACCCAGAGTCCGTTTTCCTTCAAGGACGCAAACATGTTCTCAAACAATTCCAAGCTCCACAGTTGGGGTTCAGAATCGGGAGAAAAGGCGTCGTGGAATACGGCGTCGAATCTCGGGTGTGCTTCTTTCAATGTGCGTATGTCCGTCTGCTCCTTCCTGAGGAAAAAGTACTTGTCGATCCGCAGTTCTTCTTCCCAGGGGGCATCGAGCAGCTGATGCCAGACCGACTTCTCAGAAGGATCCTCTGAATCAATGAAATCACAACGGTCCAGCGGATAGAGATCGCAGCTCATGTAGCGAACTTTTACCCGGTGCTTCTGAGCCCAATGACAGGCCAGCAAGGCATTCAGCCCCGTGCCGAATCCCAATTCGAGAACGCTGAGCTCTTCATTGCCAAGAAAGGGACCGAGGCCATTTTTGATGAAGACGTGCTCAGACTCGCTTCGGGCGCCATGCAGTGAATGATAATGCTGTCCGGTACGCTCGTCCCAAAGAGTGAAGCTTCCGTCCGCAGTGGGTACGAGCTGCTGATCCTTTGTCATGAGGCGCTGTCAGAAACAGGCAAATAGAGTTTGCGAATGGACGAAATAGGCCCTGGGCACCTTGAACTGTGGCATTGTATGCAGGCATCGATGCTCTTGTTGAATGCCTCGATCCTTCGCGTCTTGGTGGTGGAATGTACGCTGTCGCTCCACTGGATGAAGCGATCGGCCAATTCGTGGTAGTTGCCCTCAAGCTCTCGGCTGTCTGTGGCCTCAGCGGAATGCATACGCTCAAGATCCATGGGGTTGTCCGGCAATTGATAAGCCCCTGATCGCACTGAGTCCCTCAAGATCTTTTGATAGGTCTGAACCCCCAGCATAAGTCCTGAAAGTTCAGAGTAAGTGCGCATTTCGGGCCCGGTTTCCGTGGGAGGTTCCTCGTTTTGTTGGGAACAAGCCAGAAGTGTTAAAAGAAGGCCCGCAAAAAGGAGACGTGGCATGCGCTCTACTCGAGGATGACCCCGTCGGCCAAAAAGGTCACAGAGACGATTGGCTCCGTAATGGCTGCGATCTCATCCGGAGATTTTCCAGCATCCTCGGCCTTGTGGCGCAACCAATCCACTCCTTGTGTATCCACCTTGGCCACTCCTTCGATCACCGCAGTCCGTCC
>CATILC010000031.1 GCA_949516455.1 Flavobacteriia bacterium
AGGAGGGAGGAAGAGCGCATTCGCAGGATTCTGGAGGCGAGAAAACTTCAATTCGGTGCAGAAAGCGATGGATTGAAACGCTTTGCGAGCGCCCTTCAGACCAGAGCGGGCAGCGGCAAGGTGCGCGTTCTTCATTATGGCGACAGTCAGATCGAAGGCGACCGGATCAGCAGTGTGCTTCGTGATCGCCTGCAGAAGAGATTCGGAGGCTATGGACCGGGTATGATTGATGCCGTTTCGCAGGCACCCAGTATGTCCATCAAACAAAGGCATTCTGATCATTGGAAACGGCATACCCGATTCGGGCGGGTGGACACCTCTATAAAGCACGATCGGTACGGCATGCGTGCCGTATTTGCACAAAATGAAACGGCCTTGGATTCGGCGGCCTATCGGGCGGACAGCCTTTCGTGGGCTTGGTTGGAATTCGAGCCTTCCCGGCTCGGGTTTCTAAGGACCCGAAAATTCAGCAGCATGGTTCTGTATGCCCAGGCCAATGATCTTGATGTTCCCTATGAATTGCATGTCGACGACAGCCTGATGCACTCAGGTGTCTTTACCGTCTCGGAGGGAATGATCCGAAAGGAATGGATATTTCCTGAGCAGCCTGGCGACATAAGGATGCGCATCGCTTCGGACAGATCCTTGAGTGTCTATGGGGTTTCGTTCGAAGGGCAGATCGGGCTCGTTCTGGACAACATCCCGATGCGAGGAGCTTCGGGGCTGGTGTTCTCTAAACTGGAAGGAGAGCACACGCAAACGATGTTGGCGAATGAAGCTGTGGGGCTGGTCCTTCTGCAGTATGGTGGCAATACCGTTCCCTACATCAAAGACCGCAAGCGGGCAGAGAGCTATGCCCGGCGCCTTCGGTCCCAGTTGCGTTTGATGCGTTCCTGGATGCCGGCGGCTTCTTTTGTTTTGATCGGTCCATCGGATATGAGCCAGAAAAAGGGGACTTCCTTTGAAACCTACGAATCTGTACTCTGGGTGCGCGATGCGCTCAAAGAGATGGCGATGGAAGAAGGCATTGGTTTTTGGGATCTGTTTGGAGCCATGGGCGGCTACAATTCTATGCCTGCCTGGGTGGCGAACGATCCGGCGCTGGCCGGACCCGACCACATTCACTTCACGCCAAAGGGGGCACGACAGGTAGGCGACTGGCTTGCGGATGCGTTCGATGAGGAATTGGACAAACTCATGCCCGAATAGAATGCACAAAAGGATCCTTCTTCTTGTTTGCGGTTTGATCATGGGGCACAGCCTGATGGCTCAGGCCGACATCCAGCAGCGCTATCCTTTCCTTAAATTGGAAGCGAATGTGCTGCAGTTTCCTGCAGGGCAGGAAAAGATGAGTGCCTTCTTCAACCGACTGGAGGAATTGTCATTCTCAGGAAAAGGTCAACTCAACGTGCTGCACATCGGGGGCTCTCATGTGCAGGCGGGCACGCTCTCTTCCGCCATGAGGCAGGGCATGCAGCAACTGCATCCCGGGATCGCGGGGAGCAGAGGTTTTTTCTTCCCTATGCGCCTGGCGGGCACCAATCAACCTGCGAACTTTTCGGTTCAAGCCAACGGGCAGTGGGAGGGTTTTCGCTGTTCGGTCACTTCGCACAGCGCACAATGGGGAGTGGCCGGTATCGCAGCAGAGACCAGAGATGCCGATGCCCGGATCGACATCACCGCCTTTAGTGAAGACACGATGCGTTGTTCCTTCAGACGCATCCGGATCTTCCATGTATTGGGTTCCGGTCATTTTCGTCCTGTTGTTCGGGACAGCAGCGATTTTCCAGACAGCTCGTTCACTCATCCCCATGGGTACACCGAGTTTATTTTCTCAGCGCCCAGGGATCGGTTCTCTTTTGAACTGACTGGCGACAGCACAGCTGATCGATTCGTCTTTCAGGGCATCCAATACCTGGAGGATCTGCCCGGGTTGAGTTATCATGCGATCGGGGTGAATGGGGCAAGCACAAAGAGCTATCTGCGATGTGCGGACTTGCCGGATCAATTGTCGGCCCTTTCGGCAGATCTGGTCATCCTCGGCATAGGGATCAATGACGCCTACGGACCGGAAGATTCATTCGATGCCGATGCCTTTGGTCTCCGCTACGACTCCCTGCTCAACTTTTTTGAGGCGGTCAATCCGGAGGTTGTCTTTGTTTTCATGAGCAACAACGACAGCTACTACAAGCGCAGGTACCCGAACAGGAATGCGTTGAAGGTGCAGCAGGTCATGAAGCGACTGGCCAAAGAACGCGGGGGCGCCTATTGGGACCTGACCAGCTTGATGGGCGGCCTGGGCAGTGTGGATGCCTGGAAGGAGGCGGGCTTGGCCAAGAAGGACCGGATCCATTTTACGCGGGCGGGCTATCAGCTGCAGGCGCAGCTCTTCATTCATGCCTTTCAACAGGAATGGATCCAGCAGTTGCGCAGTAAATCGAGTCGTCGGCCATGAACGGATTCGATTGGAGCTTTTTGGCCTACGATCCGGAGCGTCCGTTGCTCTTCACTCAGTTCTATTTCTGGGCCTTTTTTGCACTGGTGCTGCTGATCTATTCGCTGATCTACCAGAAAAAGGCCGCACGGAACGCTTTTTTGTTCCTCTCCAGTCTGTTCTTCTACTACAAGACCAGCGGACTCTTCCTTTTCATTTTGATCTTTTCCACCCTCGCCGATTTTTTCATTGGAAGAGCGGTATACAGAGCCGAAGGCAAAAAGCGGAAACAGTGGTGGGTGAGCTTGAGTGTGGCAGTGAATCTGCTGGTACTGGGCTATTTCAAGTACGCCTACTTCGTTACAGACTTTCTCAATTCATCTCTTGGTCTTGAACTTCAGCCCGTCAATCACTTTGCTCTTTGGGCCAACCAGGCGATGGGAACGGATTTCGTCTTTGATCGGATCCTGCTTCCGGTGGGCATCAGCTTCTTCACCTTCCAGACCATCAGCTATTCAGTGGACATCTACCGCGGACACATCAAGCCGGTGAAAAGCATCCTGGACTTCGGCTTCTATGTTTCCTTTTTTCCTCAACTGGTGGCAGGCCCCATTGTGCGGGCATCGGATTTCATTCCGCAGCTGAGTCAATCTTACCGGCTCACCCGAGAGCAATTCGGACTCGGGCTTTTTTGGATTCTCAACGGGCTGCTCAAGAAAGTACTGCTGGCCGATTACCTCGCCCTGAATTTTGTGGACCGCGTGTTCGCCAATCCATCCATGTACACCGGATTCGAGAACATGATGGCCCTGTTCGGATATTCCATTCAGGTCTATGCGGACTTCTCGGGCTATACGGACATGGCCATTGGGGTGGCCTTGTTGCTTGGCTTCCGTCTTCCCACCAATTTCAATTCCCCTTACAAGGCAAGCAGTGTAGGCGAATTCTGGAAGCGGTGGCACATTTCACTCAGCAAGTGGTTACAAGATTATCTATACATCCCCATGGGTGGAAATCGGGGCGGATCCATTTTTTCCTATGGTGCCATGATCACCATTCTCCTGGTCATTGGTCTTTTGTCGGGCAGCCTTGCGGGTCTGATCCTTGTCGCTGCGCTTCTGCTGGGTATGGGTGTCGGGATGGCCCTGAGTCCGAAATTCAAGCTGTGGATCGAGCACAACGTCAATTTGATGCTGACCATGCTGCTTGGCGGCCTGTGGCATGGGAGCAGTTGGAATTTTGTGGTTTGGGGCGGGCTGAACGGACTGGGACTTGTGGTCTACAAGCTGTGGAAGAAGATCAGCCCCTGGAGCGACAAGAGTCGCTGGTACAACCGTGCCTGGGGGATCCTGCTCACTTTCACCTTCATCACCTTTACGCGTGCCTGGTTTCGCAACGAGAGTTTCGATCAGGCCTTGTTTATGATCGGGCACATCGGCAGTTCTTTTCAGTGGGATTTGATCCCGGAAATTCTCGTAAAGACCCGTGCGGTATTTGGCGTGATGCTCCTCGGATTGATCATCCATTGGCTGCCCTCTGACTTCAAGCAAGAGTACCGTGCGCGCTTCTCCTCAGCGCATTGGTCCGTGCAGTTGCTCCTCTGCTTTGGCTCCGTGGTCTGTGCCTACCAGATCCTGTCTGCAGACCTTCAGCCCTTCATTTATTTTGCCTTCTGATGCGCTTGTGCCTGATTGTTCTGACGGCCCTTTCAGCCTTTCAAATAGCGGCCTGCAGCTGCACCGGTCCAGTGGTCTTTGAAAAGTCCATTTCCGATGTGGTCGTTTGGGCGGAAGTCCTCGATCGGGTTTCGGTCCCGTCAACTCCGGGGGGAAGGGGAAAATGGCGTCTGACCGCCCTTGCTGTGATCGAAGATTTTCGTGGAGCAGAAGGACAGGATACATTGTTTTTACTGGAAGATTCGGGTTTTGAATGCTACAAAGGCCTGAGTGATCCGACCATCGGAAAGCAGTTCATCTTAAGTGGCAGGCGGGACAGCATTCCTCAATTTTCTGCAGATTCGACCCTTGAATGGCGTTCGGTCCTTGTTGTTCCGCTCTGCTCTGAAGGGGAGTTGCAGGTGGTCGATGGGCGCGTGAGCGGATTCATTAAACGCAATCGCTATGTGAAGAAGCGCGAAGCACTTTCTTTCAAATACATGAAGGTGAATGCGCTTTGGGATGATTATGTGGCCAAAGAAGAAAATCAGCCGGGTTCAGGCGATCGGATCCGCAAGCGCTACGAGAGAGCGAATGATCGTTTGGAACGCCGTGGGATGCGCTTGGAACGGAGGAGAAAAAAAGGCCGCTACCATCAAGATATGTCCATGGGCTCCTTTAGACGCTGGCTGCTTCGCCGCTAGATGAATTGAGTCTGCTACCTAATTTGTCTTTTGGAGGGCCTGATACTCTGGCCATTCCCGCACGAAATCCAAACCGTGTCGCTCGGTCAAAGCGGCGACCTCCTCTTTGAATTGCTCGGTGAGGAACTCCTTCAGTTCGGGATGCAGTTCTTCTTTTTGGGCTTTGCCTTTGATGGGAAAATGTTCGATCAATCCATCCATGATGGCCTTCTTGGCCACAGCTCCAAAACGCTGTTTGATGGGTTGAATGAGCGGACTCTGCATGATCCGAATGATAAAAGTGAGCAGGCCACTTGGCGCCTGCTGCGTGCTGTTGGTGCTTGAAAGTCCTTCGTCTGTGCACTCGATGTCGAGAAATGTGCCCATTTGCGTTTGGAGATAGCCCTCTTCTTTGGTGAGTCGATCGTAATCGAGCAGAAGGAGATCTTCCCGTTTCACATATTTATGGAGCATATCCAGCTGGGTCGCATAAAATCCGTGCTCGATATAGGTCATGTCATTGTTTTCCAGGCTGTAGGTCCATTCCCTCTGGGGCGTGTACCGGAGGGCTTCCTTTTGATCCCGTCGCTCTGTTCCGCGCAAGCGGAAATACTTGAACGCACTGTGGGCCCGTGCTGTTGGCGATCGCAGGACCACTATGAACTTCGCATCTGATGGACAGTGTTCTCTGATGGCGATCATGGCCTCCTCATAGAACATGTAGTTCACGCAACTGTGAAGCAGATAAGTGGCTTTTTTGTTGGGATAGCTGAGCGAATTCAGAAAGCTTTCCATCTTTCCTTCTCTATTCAGCCAGACAAAAAGATCGGTGTCTTTCAATTCAGCGGTCGATCGAATGGATGGCTGATCGGAGAGCCATTTGTGCAGACTGGTCGTTGCTGCTTTCTGCGCGCCAAGGATCAGGAGATTGGGGAATTCTGCTTGCTCTGGAGGCTTCATTTGGCGGGTAGAAATCGACGGATCTGCAGCGCTGCCTGAGTCATCAGATCGGACAGCACTGGACTCATTGCCTTGGGGAAGACTCGAAACATACCGATCAACAGCAGCAGCCAAAACACGGGAATAAGGGCAAATTGTACTGCGGAGGGAAAGAGCGCATCGGTTTGTGGAAGCTGCTCACTGAGCAGGCAGGGAATGAGCATCAAGAGGCTGGGAAGAATGGCCGATGAAAAGGACGGTAGGAGTTGTTTGAATCCGATAGAGAGCTTTCGAAGCGCCAAAAAGAGGATGAGGCAAAATTGAACGAAAGCACAGTAAAGAAAGGCCCAGCTCACCCCGATGACACCGGCATCGATGCTGAAGTAGATGGCCAAAAGAAGAAAGATGAATGAGACGAGGTTGGCCATCGCAATGGCGAATGGAGCGCCCAGCGACTGAAGCAAGGCATCGGAAAATCGGTAGACGATGCGAAAGGGAATACAGATGAATAAAATGCTCATGGGCTCAATGGCCATCAGCCAATTGTTGCCCAAAAGGAGGAGGACCATGAATTCCGATTTCCAGGACAGTAGAACGACCAATGGAATGGAGAGGATGAATACAATGGACAGCACCCGTAAAAACTGAATACGCATAAGCGAAGCATCTCCTTTTAGGCGCGACAAAACAGGGAAAAACACTTTGTGCAGTACATCGCCCACCAGCTTTCCGGGGATGACCGAAAACTTCAGTGAGCGCTCAAAAATGCCCAAAGATCTCATGGGCATCAGTGCTCCGAGCAAAATATTCAGGCCATTGGAATGCAGGCTGTCTACAAATCGCACAGAGGTGACCCCCGCAGCAAAAGACCTCAGATCCCTGAAGTTCTTCATGCGCCAACCCTTCGTCAGCGGGATCTTGACCTTGAGGGCCAGCAGGAGCAGAAGGGTGCTGTTCTGCACAACGGCCCCGTAGATGAGCGCCCATACATTGAATCCCGATCGAGCGAGTAGAATGCCTGCGGTCATTCCGCTGATGGCCGCTGCAGTCTCACAGACCAGCAGGTATTTGAAGTCCATTCTGCGCTGTGCAATGGAGATGCATGTGCTGGCCACGGCAGCGATGGGAATGGTGATGCCGATCACTGGCAGGATGTCCTCGAGTTCGGGGGCTTCGAAAAAACCGGATAAAAAAGAGCTGCTGAAAAAAAGGATAAGCGCACCGAGCAGACCAATGACCAGATTGGTGATGAAGGCTGTGCTGTGGTGCTTGAAATTCGGGTTGTTGTACTGGATGATCGCCGGACCCATTCCAGCCTGAGCAAACAATGTGAAAGATAAGGTGATGGAATAGGCGACAGCAGCCGCCCCAAAATCCGAGGGACTGAGGAAGCGAGCCAGCACACTCAGGTAGACGATCTGCAGGAACGACACCCCGCCGATGTTCACGGCTTGTAAAAAAAGCGATCGTTTGACCGGTTTTTTTGGTGGCTTACTCATCTATGGTGTTCTGTTCGCGGGAATTGGATCGCTCCGCCGCAAAGAATCAAAGATATCTTCTTCATAAAGCCTCATCGCATGCGCTGCATTCATTTTTACTCCATTTACAACCAAAAGGACGAAGCTCATCATCGTTCCTCGAATTCCGCTCGAGGGGCTCGCTCACTTCCGATTCATCATCTTATATTTGCACCCCTTGAAAAAGGCTCTGTAGCTCAACTGGATAGAGCACCTGACTACGGAT
>CATILC010000032.1 GCA_949516455.1 Flavobacteriia bacterium
TTATTGTCGATATAGGCGCAAATGCCATCGATGCATTCTGAAAGATTGTGCGGTGGCATATTGGTGGCCATGCCCACAGCGATCCCTGCGGAACCATTGACCAGCAGATTGGGAAATTTGGACGGAAGAACCGTAGGCTCTTTGAGCGAGTCGTCGAAGTTCAGCTGGAAGTCCACGGTGTCCTTGTCGATATCGGTCACCATCTCCTCTGCGATCTTTCTCAAGCGTGCCTCTGTATAGCGCATGGCCGCTGGCGGATCTCCGTCTACTGAGCCAAAATTTCCCTGCCCATCGACCAAAGGATAACGAAGCGACCAATTCTGAGCCATGCGAACCATGGTGTCATACACTGAACTGTCTCCATGTGGATGATATTTCCCCAGAACCTCACCAACGATACGTGCCGACTTCTTATACGCTCTGTTGCTCAGTACGCCCATGTCGTACATGCCGTAGAGCACCCTCCTGTGAACGGGTTTCAGTCCATCCCGAACGTCAGGCAGGGCCCTGGAAACGATCACCGACATCGAATAATCGATGTAGGCCGTCTTCATTTCTTCCTCAATGTTTATCGGGATGATGCGATCGTTCTCAGTCATAATGTCAGAAATAATGAAGTGGCTCTAGGAGCGCACATAGATAAGAACAAAAATATACGGATGGCCGAGCTGCGCACCATGATGCATGGGCCGACTCAGGTCAATTTTGCACAACTTGATGTTCAAAAGCATAATTCTCCTTTTATGAGTCCCTAAAAAGCACTGCCATAGATTCGTTCACATCCTTTTGGCATTAATTTCGTTAGAAGGGTAACACCTAATCACTGCCCTACTATGGACGAAAATTTTTCACCCCGAGTCAAAGACGTAATCAGTTTCAGCAAAGAGGAGGCACTCCGTTTGGGGCATGATGTGATCGGAACAGAACACCTGATGCTCGGGATCATTCGCGAAGGAGAGGGCAGCGCGGTTCAGATTCTTGAATCCTTGGATGTGGATATGGGGCAGTTCCGTGGAAAAGTCGAGGGCATTTCCGCTCCCAATTTTCAAAAAGAACCCAGCAACAAGCGGAACCTGCCGCTGACCAGGCAGGCAGAAAAGGCGTTGAAGACCACTTTCCTCGAAGCAAAACTCTATCAGAGTGCGGTCATTAGAACAGCGCATCTGCTCCTCTGTATTTTGAGGAATGATGACGATCCAGTCAGCCGTCTTTTGAACAATGCGGGTGTCGACTACGAACAGGTCAAGAGAGCCTATCAACAGAATTTCTCGGACGAAATGCCGGACGGACCCGTTGGCGAATCGTCATTTGGTGAAGAGGACGATGAATTTGAAAAGAGAGAAGGCGGATCCTATTCATCCAAATCCAAGAGCGACAAGAAGTCCAAAACACCCGTACTCGAGAATTTTGGTCGGGACCTGACCAAACTGGCGGAGGAGAACAAACTCGATCCGGTGGTCGGCAGGGAAAAGGAGATCGAACGTGTGTCTCAGATACTGTCTCGAAGAAAAAAGAACAATCCATTACTGATAGGTGAGCCGGGCGTGGGAAAATCAGCCATCGCCGAGGGCCTGGCATTGAGGATCGTCAAGCGGCAGGTGTCGCGGGTGCTCTTCGACAAACGGGTCATCACGCTCGATCTGGCTTCGCTCGTAGCGGGCACCAAGTACAGAGGACAGTTCGAGGAGCGGATGAAAGCGCTCATGAGCGAATTGGAGAAGAACGATAATGTGATCCTGTTCATTGATGAATTGCACACCATCGTCGGGGCAGGTGGTGCAACGGGCTCACTCGATGCAAGCAATATGTTCAAGCCGGCCCTCGCCCGAGGAGAGATCCAATGCATTGGCGCCACCACTCTGGATGAGTACCGACAATACATAGAAAAGGACGGGGCTCTGGAGCGGAGGTTCCAAAAGGTAATGGTCGAGCCCACGACCCTGGAAGAGACGACCCAGATCCTCAACAACATCAAGGAGCGTTATGAGGAACACCACAACGTACTCTATACCCCGGATGCCATTGACGCCTGTGTGCGTTTGACGGATCGCTACATCTCCGATCGCTTCCTGCCGGACAAGGCCATCGACGCATTGGACGAAGCTGGATCCCGTGTCCACATTACCTCGATCAATGTGCCAAAACACGTGATCAAACTCGAAGAACAACTCGAGCAGGTTCGCGAAGAAAAGGTAAAAGTGGTCAAAAGACAGCGCTACGAAGAGGCTGCCAAACTGCGGGATGACGAGAAGAATCTGGAAAGCGAATTGGAAAAGGCCCAAAAAGATTGGGAATCGGAGGTCAAGAAGAACAGGGAGATCGTGGACGAAGACCATGTGTCCGAGGTAGTGGCCATGATGACCGGCATCCCGATCAAGAGGATCGCACAGGACGAGGGCAACAAGCTGGCCCACATGGCGGATCAGCTCAAGACCAACATCATCGGTCAGGACGAAGCCGTGGAAAAGATCGTCAAGGCCATCCAGAGAAACCGTGCCGGGTTGAAAGATCCGGGTAAGCCGATCGGGAGCTTCATCTTTCTTGGCCCTACAGGCGTGGGTAAGACGCAGCTGGCCAAAGAGCTTTCTAAGCTGCTATTCGATTCAGAAGATGCACTCATACGCATCGACATGAGCGAATACATGGAAAAGTTCAGTGTTTCCCGTCTGGTCGGTGCGCCTCCGGGATATGTCGGCTACGAAGAAGGCGGTCAGTTGACTGAAAAGGTGCGCAGAAAGCCCTACTCTGTCGTCCTTTTGGATGAAATTGAAAAGGCACATCCCGACGTATTCAATCTGCTGCTTCAGGCACTGGACGATGGGGTGATGACCGACAGCCTCGGTCGACGCGTGGATTTCAAGAACACCACCATCATCATGACCTCGAATATTGGCACGCGTCAACTCAAAGATTTTGGAACGGGTGTGGGATTTGGTACCAAAGCACGGGAAGAACAGATCGATGAAATGACCAAGGCCGTCATCCAGAGCGCACTGAAAAAATCCTTTGCGCCAGAATTCCTCAACCGTATCGACGACGTGGTTCTGTTCAACAGCTTGAAAAAGGACGATATTCTGCACATCATCGATATCGAATTGAAAAAGCTCTACGTCCGAATTGAGGAGCTGGGCTATAAGGCGAAGATCAGCGATGAGGCCAAGGTCTTCCTTGTGGACAAGGGATACGATGAGAAATTCGGTGCACGACCTTTGAGTCGCGCCATCCAGAAGCACGTAGAAGATCCTTTGGCAGATTACATCATCAATGCCCAGATCGGAGAAGGCGATACGATTCACATCGAACTGGCAGAAGATGGTGCCTCAGTTCAGGTGCGCGTGGAGGCATCCCTTGAAGAGGAAGAAAGTCCCAAGAAGGATTGACACCCTATCGGCGGCTCACCGAAGAAGGTCAAGGTATTTTTCGCTCCAAAGGAAGTAAGTTCCTCTCCCTGGCGTTCCCTTGTCGGCGTGTAGAGTCGCTGGAACAGAAACTCGAAGAACTCAAGAGGTTGCATCATCAGGCGAGCCATTGGGTATTTGCCTATCGCTCCTGTCCGGATCTGCTTGAAGAGCGCAGTTCCGATGATGGAGAACCACGGCACACGGCAGGAACGCCTGCTCTGCACAGTCTGAGAAGCCTTGAATTGTTCGAGTCGGCTGTGGTGGTCATCCGCTACTACGGTGGGTCCAAATTGGGTAAGCCCGGGCTGATCGAAGCCTATCGAACCGCCTCGGAGGAGGCACTGAAGGCAGCGCCTTTCGAGTGGTACGAGAAGAGAACAGGCGTCTCTCTGCTTCTTGATTATCCGCAACTGAGCCATGTGCAGGCTGTTCTCAATCGATTGGGCATCAAGCCTCTGGCACTGGAAACTACAAGTCGGGTGCGCATTCCCCTTGAGCTCACGGCGAAGGAGAAACAGCTTTTGGTCAACGCGCTAGGTGATGATCAGCGTATTACTTTTGAATGAAGCCTCATCTTGACGATATGAAGAACCTACCGATCAATCTTATTCTTATTTGTCTCTCCATTTCCCTCTATGCTCAAAAAGCTCCGGTGGAAGGCGAGCTTCAGGAAGCCCATTACATCGATATGATGGCCACAAACCGGCTGACCCATATTCCGGGGGTGCATGATTTTTTGACAGAACACGACCTGACCGAGCAATTGAGCCAATTCTTTGACCGACCTGATCTGGTCCTGATCCCTGCGCACCAACGTCATTCTCCGGTGGGCGAGCATTACAGCTACGAGCGCTGGTGGAAGGGAAAGCGGATCTACAGAGGGCAGATCAAGTGCAATCTGCAGAAAAGCGGACGGATGATCTCCTGGTACCACATTCCCTTGCAATTCGAGGAACGCCTCCACTCCTCCCCTTACCTGCCAATGCCTTCCTCCGTTCAGGACCAACAGGCACAGGAATCGGAAGACATTTGGTTTCCCTCTCCGGACGGCGGCCTGATCGCTGCGCGAAGACTCTACTTTGCAGATCCTTTGAGGCATTTGCAGGTCGAACTCATCACCGATGCTACGGAAGAGTATGTGCTGTATGCACAAGATCTGGTCTCTTATGCACACGTTCAGAATCCAGTGGATACGACCATAGAGGTCATGGTCTTCGAACCGGATCCCCTGACCACTGCGAATCAAGTATATGGTGGACTATTTCAGGATCAGAACGACGCTGACATCGGAGCACTCAACAACCAGCGGGTCAACCGGACCACAAAAGCCTATTACGACAACGGCTCTTTTTACATGGAAAATGAGCATGTGCTTCTGGAAGATTTTGAATTACCTGCCAGCACGCCCCCTGTTCAGTCCACAGCTCAATTCGATTTCACCAGAGGGCAGCAGGATTTCGAATACACCAATGTGCTCTACCATCTGACTACATACAAGGAATACATGTTGTTTTTGGGTTTCAGCAGCCTGATGGATTATCAGATCGTTGCCGATCCGCATGCCTTTATGGGTCAGGACAACTCGTACTACAGTCCGGGACAGGGACTCGGTTTTGGCGAAGGCGGTGTGGACGATGCCGAAGATGCGGATGTGATCGTCCATGAATACGGACATGCCATATCGGACGATGCCTCGCCAGCCACCAATGTGGGTACAGAGCGTAGAACCTTGGATGAGGCGAATGGGGATTATCTCGCTGCCTCCTACAGCCACTCGCTCAATCCATTCAACTGGCAGGATGTTTATAGCTGGGACGGGCACAACGTCTTTTGGGACGGACGTGAAGTCGTGACCTCCAAGAATTATAAGAATGTGAATTTCTCTTGGAGCATCTATGAGCATACCGATCTCTGGTCGGGTTGTCTGATGGACATTTATTTCCAGTCTGGTCGAGGTGTGGCTGACAGAGTGCTTTTGCAAGCTCTGTATGCTCAGGCCCAGAACATGAGCTTTACCGACCTGGCGCTCGAAGTACTGGCTGCGGATTCAATGATGTATTGGGGGCAACATGCAATGGACATGTACACCATTTTTGAGAACCGGGGAATCCTGGATATCCCAGATATAGGTATCGATCAAGAGCAGAGTGCACAAATGGTCGTCTACAATTCATTTGGTTTTGCCAATGGAGAATCATTGACGGTCCGTTTCGACAGCAGGGGCATCAAGACCTATGCGCTTTCAGATATGCAAGGCCGCATTGTACGAAAAGGTCAGTTTTCAATGACAGAATGGTCGCTCTCCGGTGCAGGGCTGAGCGCGGGCATTTACACCCTGTCCATTCACTGTTCAGAGGGAAAGGGCAATGTCTTTCGTTTGATCCGCTACTGATCACCCGCAGATAATCGTTCGGCCAATTCTTCAGGCACTCGGATCGGTCTTCGGCTCGAGCGGTCCATGAACACCAGTTCTACCTGTGCGGTAGCCAAGAGTTTATCCGATTCATTCAACACTTCATGTTCGAATGAGATCCGCGTTCCGGAGAGTTCCTCAATACGCGTTTTGACCTGAAGCAGATCGTCGTACAATGCTGGTGATCGATAGGAGATATTAAGATTTCGAACCGGCAACATCACACCGTCATTTTCAAGTTTGCGGTAGGAGGTTCCGCACATTCTTAGAAATTCAACACGGCCGACCTCTAGCCATGCGGCATAGGCGCCATAGTAGGCCACACCCATCTGATCGGTTTCGGCGTAACGAACGCGAATGTTCGTGGAATTTTGATGCAATTTAGTTCTGTTTTTCAGCGTGTTAGCGTCTTAATATAGGCTTAACACACAAATGCGCCGCAAAGAAATTGAAGAAAACAAAATGAAATTGCAAGTGCTTTTCCGCTTTTTTCTCAAGATTTATATCCACACATTTGGCCTTCCAATGATGGATATGAACCATGGCCTTCTCCCCTGCGCCAGGCGTTCATTTTTAACATAAACAACGTTAAACAAAGTTTGTAATGAATCGAACTGCACAGTCAGTTTGGGAAGGATGTTTGACCTACATAAAGGACAACATCAACGAGCAGAGCTACAAGACCTGGTTCCTGCCCATCAAGCCAGTCAAATTGCAGGAGAAGGTGCTGAGCATACAGGTGCCCAGCAAATTCTTTTATGAGTGGCTCGAAGAGCACTACATCCGTTTGCTCAAATCTGCCATCACCAAAGAATTGGGTGCAGAGGCCAAGCTCGTGTACAGCATTGTGATGGAGAATGCATACGACAATGCGCGTCCAAGCACGATCAAACTTCCGAGCAGCCAAAGAGGAAAGATCGAAAACCCAAAAATGAACATGCCCATCGAACTCAACAGTCCTTCGGTGCGCAATCCCTTTGTGGTTCCTGGTCTTAGGAAAGTTCATGTGGATTCTCAGCTCAATCCGAATTACACCTTTGACAACTTTATCGAAGGCGATTGCAACCGCCTGGCGCGTAGCGCCGGATTTGCCGTGGCGAACAAACCTGGTGGCACCTCATTCAACCCCTTGCTCATCTATGGAGGTGTGGGATTGGGCAAGACCCATTTGGCGCATGGTATCGGCATTTCGGTAAAAGATCAGTATCCCGAAAAAACAGTGCTGTATGTGACGGCTGAAAAATTCCAGTCTCAATTCATCGAGTCCATCCGTGGGAACACCAAAAACGACTTTGTTCACTTTTATCAAATGATCGATGTGCTCATCGTAGATGATGTACACTCGTTCGCTGGAAAGGAGAAAACCCAGGATGTCTTTTTTGAGATCTTCAATCACCTGCATCAGAATAACAAGCAGATCATATTGACCTCGGATCGTACTCCTGTGGATCTGCAGGGAATGGAGCAGCGACTGCTTTCCCGGTTCAAGTGGGGACTCAGCGCGGATCTGCAATTCCCCGATCTGGAAACGAGGATCGCCATCATCAACAAAAAGCTGTACAACGACGGCGTGGATATGCCGGAGGAGGTCATCGAATACCTGGCCTACAGCATCAACAGCCATGTCCGCGATATTGAAGGCGCTCTGATCTCCTTACTGGCTCAGTCCTCACTGAACAAGAAGAAGATCACCCTCGATCTGGCGCGACAGATGATCAACAAGTTCGTCAAGAACACCACGCGCGAGATCTCCATTGACTACATACAGAAGGTCGTTTGCGATTATTTCGACATGCCCGTGGAGCTGCTCAAGAGCAAGACCCGAAAGAGAGAGATCGTACAGGCGCGTCAGTTGGCGATGTTCTTTGCCAAACAGCTCACAAAGAGTTCTTTGGCCTCTATTGGTGCGCAGTGCGGGAACAAAGACCATGCAACGGTCCTCCACGCCGTACGCACGGTGAACAATCTGTCAGAAACCGACAAGCGCTTTCGGACCTATGTGGATGATCTAAGGAAGAAACTCACCATCCATTGAGCGCGCGTAAAAAGAAAAGAGAACAGCCCTCGGATGATTCCGGGGGTTTTGTTTTCTCCACCAATCCGGATTTTTCAGTACCCTCCGACTCGGATCATGAGCACCGCAGTTCGGATCGTCAGTACCTGGAGGCCCATGTGGAGAAAAAAGGGCGCAATGGCAAACAAGTCGTTTTAATCAAAGGGTTCAGCTGTTCGGCCATTGAGTTGGCACAGTGGGCCAAAGAACTCAAACAGCATTGCGGTGTGGGTGGCAGTGCGAAGGGAACAGACATCTTATTGCAAGGCGCTGTGCGTGAAAAGGCCACAGAATTTCTGAAATCCAAAGGACATTCGGTCAAACGCGTAGGAGGCTGATCAACCCGCTGAAAGGGCGTTCCGGTAGAGTTCGATGTAACGTTGCCCCACTTTATCTATGCTGAATTTGGACGCCTGAGCGAAAGCACCTTCCCTGAATTTTTCGTGCACCGCCTTCTCGGTGAGGATCTCCAGGCTGAATCGCACCATTTCGTCCACATCCCCAATATCTGCAAGGAAGCCTGTTTTTCCATGCAGATTGATCTCGGGGAGTCCGCCTGTATTGCTCGAGATCACCGGAACCCGTGCAGCCATGGCTTCCAATGCCGCCAAACCGAAACTCTCTTTTTCCGATGGGAGCAGGAACAGATCCGATACACCGAGTACCCGACGTACTTCACGGGTTCTTCCCAGGAATATCAGTCGGTCCACAATGCCCAAAGAGCGGCCCAGGTCTTCGGCTTTCTGCCGCTCCGGACCATCTCCGATCAGGATCAATTTGGATGGGATCTTCTGGCTGATGCCATGAAAGATGTGTACCACATCGTCGATCCGCTTCACTTTCCTGAAGTTCGAGACATGTGTAATGAGCTTTTCTCCATTTGGGGCCAGATTGGCCTTCATGACACCCTTATCTGGGGATTCCGCATGCAATTCGGTGAAATTGGGAATGACCTCGATGTCCTTCCGCACGGGGAAGGAACGAAGGGTTTCCAAGCGAAGGCTTTCCGAGACAGAAGTGACCTTGTCCGAATGATTGATGCTGAAGGTGACTGCCGGCTTGTATGATGGGTTTTTTCCCACCAAGGTGATGTCCGTTCCGTGCAGGGTAGTGATGATCGGTATTTCGATGCCCTTCTCCTTGAGGATCTCACGTGCCATATAGGCTGCATAGGCATGTGGGATGGCGTAATGTACGTGCAGCAGTTCGATGCCCTCGTTCAATACGGTATCGACCATTTTGCTGCTGAGTGCCAATTCGTACGGCTGGTATTGAAAGAGCGGATAGTCCGCTACATTGACCTCGTGGTAGTAGATGTTTTCCTTGAGAATGTCCAGGCGGACAGGCTGGTTGTAGGTGATAAAGTGGACCGTATGCCCTGAGGAGGCCATGTATTTTCCCAATTCAGTGGCCACTACTCCGCTCCCCCCGTAGGTCGGGTAGCAGACCACACCAATTCGAAGGGCTTTCTCGCTCATCGCTGAACGCCCTTTTTGTAGCGTTCCTTCCTTGCAATGGCTCCTTCCTCGTCGTAGTAGAGCCACTTTCCGTCCTTGAGGTCATTCTCATAGTTTCCCTCCACCAAAACACGCTGTTCCTTGTCGTACTTCAGATAGGCTCCGTTCCTTTTGTTTCCTTGATACATCGTGGAACTCTTCATACCCCCTTCCTCGTGAAAGAAAGCCACTTTTCCCTCTATCGAGCCCAAAACATAGATGTATTCGGAGGCCACTTTTCCATTGGTGTAGTACCACATGAATACACCGTCCTTTTTTCCGGACTGGTAGCTTCCGCTTTCGAGCATTTTTCCATTGGTTCCGTATTTCTGCTGAAGACCATCGAGCACGCCCATTTTCAAAGTCTGCAGTTTCTTCAGTTTTCCGTCCCGTTGATAGAAATACTGCGGACCATTCAAAGTATCCCTGTTGTATTGGCTGCGGCTGAGCAGATTCCCTTTGTTGCTGAACGATAAGACGTAACCTTCCTTCAAGCCCCTTTTGAATTGACTCACGGACCGGACGACTCCATTGTCGTGAAATTCGATCCAGGTGCCGTGCGGTCTTCCTTGCACGTCCACTGGCATTACGTTGTCCTCATTGACCTGGCCGTTCAGAAAAGAGTGGATGGCCAATGAGCAGATCAAACAGATCAGAGGGGTCTTCATGGTTCGATGGCGTTGTAGATGATGCGCTGAATACGTGTTCTCAAACTGGAACGAATAAGTTTGGTGTTTTCAGCAGACGGGTGTATTCGGTTGGATAAAAAGACATAAATGAGTTCCTCGTCCGGATCGGCCCAAACCAGTGTTCCAGTGAATCCGCTGTGGCCAAAACTGTTCATGCTCAAACATCCGCAGGTTGGGCCTTCTCCATCCAGCTGTGGCTTGTCAAAGCCTGCTCCTCTTCTGTTCTCTTGATCACAGAACTGACAACGCGTGAATTCCTCAATGGTTGTGGGGTCGAGATACTTTCGATCTCCGTAGCGTCCATCGTTGATCAGCATGAACATCAAACGAGAAAGGTCTCTTGCATTCCCGAATAGCCCTGCGTGTCCACCCACTCCGCCAAGAAGCGCTGCGCCCTGGTCATGCACATGGCCGTGGATCAGCTGCTGACGGAAATAGGTATCGTCCTCGGTGGGAACAATGGCATCCCTGGGAAAAACCTCCAATGGATCGAA
>CATILC010000033.1 GCA_949516455.1 Flavobacteriia bacterium
AACGCAACCTGTTTCCCGTATTGGATGAGGAAGGACGCCTTTTGGGTGTACTCACCCTGGACGACATTCGGCCGATCATGTTCCAGCAGGAGCTTTACGCCCGCACATTCGTTCGAGACTTGATGCATGCGCCACCGGATATCATTGATTCCGAAGAGCATATGGAAAAGGTGATCAAGAAGTTCCAGGACAGCGGAGCATGGAATCTCCCGGTCACCCAGGGAGGTATGTACAAGGGCTTTGTGAGCAAGAGCAAACTCTTCGGCGTGTACCGAAGAAAACTAATCGAATTCAGCGGGGAACAATGAGTCTTTGGTACTTTTAAAAGGTGCTGCCACCCCATACGCTTACGCTCTTTTCCGCCTCTGCCGGCTCGGGCAAGACCCATCAGTTGGTTCAATCCTACCTGCACCTGTGCCTGAGCCAGACCGATCCTGGACATTTCTATCAGGTGCTGGCCATCACCTTCACCAACAAGGCGACTGCCGAGATGAAGACCCGGATCGTGGACAGCCTCATCGCCTGGGTGGGCAGAAGCGAAAAAGGAGCCGAAGAGGTCATGAAGAAGGCCCTGATGGCCGAGCTTTCAATGGACGAGGCAAGCTTTCTCGGACGTGCCGAATGCATGCTCAGGCACCTTCTCCATCACTACGGCTATTTCAGCGTCACCACGATTGATTCCTTCACCCACCGCATCATCCGGCAGTTCGCTCAGGATCTCGACCTTCCGGCTGCATTTGAACTTGAACTCGATGAAGAACTCCTCATCGAAGAAGCTTGTGACCTCATCCTCGACCGATACGGAAAAGATGAGGCCCTCAGCAGGATCCTCAGAGAATACGCCTTGTACCGATCGGAAGATTCTGAAGCCAGCTGGCAGATTCGATATACCATCATCGATCAACTGAAGGCCCACCTGAAGGAACCAGAGCAGGGAGGTCTTCGCCCCTTTATTGAGCAAGAGCTTCCGTCATTGATCGATCGCCTTGAAAAGCTGAAGGCACTCGAAGCGAAGGTCAGGAATGAACTTGCAGAAAGGGCCAGGGATGCACTGGGAAGCATGGAACAGGCTGGTCTTGAACACAGTGATTTTTCCTATGGCGACCTGCCCAATTTTTGGAAGAAACTCCTTCTCCCAAGCATCGACAAACCACCTAAGATCGGAAGCAGACTCAAGGAACAGCTCGAGGGCACAAAGACACTTTACAAAAAGGCAGAAGAGGGTACAGAAAAGGGAAAGACCATTCAGGCAGTGGGCGACCAGCTTGGGCCTGAATGCCTGGCCGTTCAGGACGATTACACCTATTGGAAGAAGCTTCGACACATCCGGGGCCAGTTCCATTCGATCGCACTACTGGGCGAGGTCCTAAGCAGCCTGCAGGACATCAAGGACGAACGCAATCTGGTCCTGATGCATGAGCTCGGCAGCCTGATCGCCAAAGAACTCCGGGAGCAACCCTCGGCCTACCTCTTTGAGCGACTTGGCGAACGATACGAGCAGCTCTTCATCGACGAATTCCAGGATACATCGCTCGAGCAATGGAACAATCTGCAGCCCTTCGTGGAAGAGATCACTTCTTCCGGTGGACAGGTGCTCCTGGTGGGCGATGCCAAGCAGGCCATTTACAGATGGCGCGGTGGTGATATTGGCCAGTTCGTCGACCTCTACCAAAGAGGCAAGAAGCAAGAACCCGGTTTCGCACTGAAGGAATTGCAAACCAATTATCGTAGCCTGCCGGCGGTAGTGGACTTCAATCGGGATTTTTTCACTTACTGCGCCGAAAAGCTCGGTGCCAACCAGCGCTACAAAGATCTGTACGCCGCATCCGGACAGGATGCCCACCATAAAGCCCCCGAAGGCCGTGTGGAGATCCGTCGGTTCGAAGCGGAAAAGGCAGCAGAGTACAACGAACAGCAGGACGAGGATCTGATCGCCCTGATCAAGGAACTCATCGAGAAGAAGGGATATATAGCTGGAGAGATCGCCCTGCTCTACCGAAGCAAAAAGGAGGCGATCCGTTTGATCCCCAAGCTCCTTTCGGCAAACATACCAGTGGCCTCTGCGCAAGGGGAAGAACTTGGAAGTTCTCACGAGGTCGGCCTTTTGGTGGATCTGCTTCGGCTAACGGTGGACCCACTAAATACCCAGGCCCAATACGGTCTGGTCCGATACCTGAAGATCGCTGGGCGTATGGATGCGGCCGATAGCGATCATCTGGCTCGGGAGATCGGCAAGGGAGACGTATGGAGATCGCTCTCTGCGGCCTTTCCCGATCTGAAAAAACCCGAACTGTCATTGGGCACACATGAATTGCTGCAGCACTGGATCCGGGTGTTCGGCCTTGAGGGAAGCTCGGACGCCTACCTGTGGGGCTTCCTTTCGGAAAGTGTCCACAAGGGCGGAAAGCAGAGTACGGATCCTGTCGATCTGATCAAATGGTGGGAGAAGAAGGGCGAAAAAAAGACCGTGGAACAGGCCGAACGGATGGAAGCCATTTGCCTGATGACCATCCACAAGGCCAAAGGCCTTCAGTTTCCCGTGGTGATCGTTCCCAATTGCGATTGGGCTACAAACAAACTGACGGAGCATTTTTATTGGGACGAACTCGATCCGGAGCGCTATGCCGGTTTGAACCGCTTTCCATTCAAAGCCATGAAGTGGGAGGGCATTGGCGGCCCGTTGGAAAAAACATGGAACACCTCAGTGCTCGACACTTATCTGGACAACATCAATCTGCTCTACGTGGCCTTCACCCGTGCGGAACAACAGCTGTTCATCTACGCCAAAAAGAAGATTGAAGAGAAGAAGAAAAAAGACAAAGAGGAGGGATCGAGCATCATGCATCTCGTTCAGGAGTTTCTGGAATCGCATGGCGAAGGAGAAGGATCGCTGTATGCCAGAGGATCGATGCCAGAGAAGCGCAGGGAGTACAAAGACGAGACAGATGATGAAAAGTGTCTGCCCGTACATCTGCACAGCAAGGACTGGTCGTCGGAAGTGGAACTGGTGATCCGGCCTCAGTTCAGCGAAGAGCAGGGATTCGGGCAGCAATTCCACGAAGCCGCCGCACTTTGTCGATCCATGGAAGATCTGGCCCAGCTGCGGGACACACGACCCGAATGGACCGAACGGATCGATGAGCTGCTCCGCCAGCTCACCGAAGAGCCCTATCGTGTTTTCTTTTGTGGACATCCCTTCATGAATGAGCGGAGCGTGAGCACAGCAAACGGACAGACCTACCGCCCGGACCGCATGGTCGTGGACGAAGCCGGAAAGCTGCACATCCTCGATTATAAGACAGGCGCCCAAAAAGCAGAGCACGAAGAGCAGATCGACACATATAAAAAAGTGCTGGAAGCAGCTGGATACAGCGTGGGAAGCAGCTGCCTCCTTTATATTTGACCACCAACAATCAGAGCCATGTACGGAGCATTGCAAACCACCCTCCAAGAGGAACTCCAACAGATCGAGAAGGAAGGTCTGTACAAACGGGAACGCATCATTGCCTCCCCTCAGGAAGCGGTGATCCGTTTGAGCGATGGCTCCGAGGTATTGAACTTCTGTGCGAACAACTACCTCGGGCTCAGCAGCCATCCCAAAGTCGTTCAGGCGGCACAAGAGGCGCTGGACACCCACGGATTCGGGATGAGCAGCGTACGCTTTATCTGCGGGACGCAGGACATCCACAAGGAGCTGGAGGAAAAGATCTCCCGCTACCTGGGAACGGAAGACACCATCCTCTACGCAGCTGCTTTTGATGCCAATGGCGGAGTGTTCGAACCCATCCTCGGAGCAGAGGATGCCATTATCTCAGACAGCCTCAACCATGCTTCCATCATCGACGGTGTGCGCCTTTGCAAGGCCAAACGCTATCGTTATGCGAACAACGACATGAACGATCTGGAGGCCAAACTCAAGGAGGCGCAGGCTCAGCGCCACCGGATCATTGTCACCGACGGTGTGTTCAGCATGGACGGTACCATCGCCCAGATGGATGCCATCTGCGCACTTGCCGAACGCTATGATGCCCTGGTCATGACCGATGAATGCCACAGCACCGGCTTCATTGGAGAGACAGGACGCGGAACGCACGAATACCACAATGTCATGGGCAAAGTGGACATCATCACAGGAACCCTGGGCAAGGCCCTGGGCGGCGCCATGGGCGGATTCACATCGGGTCGCAAGGAGATCATCGACATCCTCCGACAGCGATCCAGGCCCTATCTGTTCAGCAACTCACTCGCTCCAGCCATTGTCGGTGCTTCCAACGCTGTTTTCGATCTGCTCGAGGAAACCACCGAACTGCGCGACAAGGTGATGGACAATGCGCTGTACTTCCGAAGCAAAATGTCCGAAGCTGGATTTGATGTGAAAGAAGGCATCCATCCGATCACACCCATCATGCTCTACGACGCCCCAACCTCCCAGAGATTCGCTGAGGAGTTGCTCAAAGAAGGCATCTACGTTATTGGTTTCTTCTACCCGGTGGTGCCCAAGGGACAGGCGCGCATCCGTGTGCAGCTGAGTGCCGCGCATGAACGCACGCACCTGGACCGGGCCATCGACTCCTTTATTCGGGTCGGCCAGAAGCTCGAACTCATCTGAACTGCTTCCGGAACTGCACCTTTTCCCATTCCCTTTTGAGAATGGCGTAGGTCAGGCACTCGGTCTCCCTGTGGCCAAAACGGGCCAACAATTCGGCAAGCTCTTGCTCCGGAACATCGATCCGGTACAAAAGGGAAGGAAGATCGATGGTTGAATGCGCTGCGCCTTCCAGGAAGGCCAAGACGCTCTTTATCAGATCGTCTGCAGAATCCCCGGACAGCTGGCAACCGAGGTCTTTTTCCAGTTGTGTTTTGAGCTCCGAGAGATCGGAAGCCTTTACGGGAAGTTCCTCGGTGATCTGAAACAGGCGTGGATCATTCGCCACGCTCAGAAGCTTCGATGGACCAGACTCTTGGCCAGTTCCTCCAGTGCCTGACGCTGCGGGCCCTCCTCCAGCGCTTTCCTCAGATCCGCAATGGACTCCGCCAATAAAGCTTCACTTTTCGCCAAGGCATAGGCGTCTGTGGCTGTCTGCACATAGAGCTGCTTCATGCCCTGGACTTTCTCACGACCTGCGCGCCTTGAAATCTCTTCAAACGCCTGAGCATCTTCATTACGGCAGTGGATGGCGAGAAGGGTGTGCTTTCCCGCGAGGATGTCTCCTCCCTCCTGCTTGCCCGTTTTGCCTGGATCACCGAAACAATCCAGATGATCGTCCATGATCTGAAAGGCCAGGCCCAACTTCCGACCAAAGTCATACATGGCATTGGCTGAATCTTTGTCTGCCCCGCCGATCCGCGCACCAATGGCCAGTGCACAGCCGATGAGTACCGAGGTCTTTCCCTCGATCATTTCCAGATATTCTGCCTCCTCCACCTCCGAGCGCTGCTCAAATTCCATATCGAGTTGCTGGCCCTCGCACAAACGCCTTGCTGTCTGGGTGAAGCGATCCAGCACATCGGGCAACACCTCAGCATCCACTTGAGCGATCAGTCGATAGGCCTCGACCAAGAGGGCATCGCCACTCAAAATGGCGGTGTTGATGTCCCACTTGATGTGAACGGTCTCAGAAGCCCGGCGCAAAGGTGCTTGGTCCATGATGTCATCGTGAACGAGGGAGAAATTGTGGAAAACCTCGATGCCCAAGGCCGGTGCCAAAGCCTGCTGGCTGTCCCCTCCGAAGGCCTCGCAGGCCGCCAATGTGAGGATGGGCCGCAGACGTTTTCCACCCAGCGATAGGATGTACTCCATGGGCACATACAAACTCTTGGGTGTTCCGCTCGGCGCGTGGGTCACCCGGTACGATTCAAAATCCTTGAAGAGGCGGTCCAGGTGTTCAGTCGCCATGGATCACTCGTTGAGAATGTCGAGCAAGTACTGACCGTAGCCGCTCTTGACCAGAGGCTGGGCGACTTTTTCCAATTGTGCCTTGTCAATGAATCCCTGACGATAGGCGATCTCCTCGATACACCCCACCTTCAGGCCTTGTCTTTGCTCAATGACCTCCACGAACTGCCCGGCCTGCATCAGACTGGCATGCGTTCCCGTATCGAGCCAGGCGGTTCCCCTGTCGAGAATGCCCACCTTCAAATCGCCTTTTTCGAGGTAGTGTTTGTTTACATCTGTGATCTCATATTCGCCACGGGGCGATGGCTCCAGATTCTTCGCGATGTCCACCACCTGATCGTCGTAGAAATACAATCCGGGAACCGCATAGCGCGATTTAGGCTGCTGCGGCTTCTCCTCTATTGAGATGGCGCGCAATTCCTTATCGAATTCCACCACCCCATAGCGCTCGGGATCGGAAACCTGATAGGCAAAGACCACACCTCCTTCGGGGTCGTAGCTGTCTTGAAGCAACTGGCCCATGGCCGAGCCATAGAAAATGTTATCTCCCAAGATCAGCGCAGACGAACTGCCATCGACAAATGATTCACCAAGCACAAAAGCTTGCGCCAGGCCGTTGGGCTCGTGCTGTACCGTATAGCTGAAGTTGCAGCCGATCCGGGAACCGTCGCCCAACAGGTTCTGAAAAAGCGGCATGTCGTACGGGGTGGAAATGATCAGGATATCTTTGATGCCCGCCTGCATCAATGTGCTGAGCGGATAGTAGATCATCGGCTTGTCGTAAACAGGCATCAACTGTTTGCTGACGGCAATGGTCAGGGGGTACAAGCGGGTGCCGGATCCTCCAGCGAGTATGATTCCTTTCATGGGGTCGGTTCTGTTGCGAAGCTAAAATATCTTGATCGTACCAAAGCCCAAATCAGAATTGGAATCCAACTGACCTAAATTTAGACCTCGGCAGGAAATCCATCCAAAAAAGATCCAATGAAGACCGATGAGAAGAGCCGCTGCTCATGGTGCGGAGACGACCCGCTGTATGTGGTCTATCACGATACAGAATGGGGTGTTCCGGTCCATGATGATCGAAAGATGTTCGAAATGCTGCTCCTGGAGACCTTTCAAGCAGGGCTGAGCTGGATCACCGTTCTCAAAAAACGAGAGCGCTTCCGAGTTCGCTTCAAACAATTTGATCCGGTCCAGGTCGCTCAAATGACCGATCGGGAACTGCAGGAACTGCTCAGCGACAAAGGGATCATTCGGAACCGACAAAAGATCTTTGCCGCACGCAAGAATGCCCAGGCATTTCTAGAGACAGCGCAAGAATTCGGCTCATTTTGTTCCTACCTCTGGACCTTTGTCGGCCACAGGCCCATTGTGAACCGCTGGAGCGAAATCAACGAATTGCCCAGTCGAAGTGCTCTTTCTGAAGTCATTTCCAAAGATCTCAAGCGCAGGGGATTTCAGTTTGTCGGGCCAACCATCGTCTATGCACATCTGCAGGCTGCCGGTTTGGTGAACGATCACCTGATCAGCTGTTTCCGTCACGGTGAGTTGTCGCCCTGATCAAAAACGCTTCCACAAGGGAAGTTTCTTCCACTTGGAATTCATCTTGGACTTTGCGTAGCGATAAAGCGCATGATCCGCTTTATTCAATTCCTTAAGTCGGGTGTCGAATTCTGCATGCAGTGTCTCGGCAATTTGTGCTTCCTTGTTCACATTCCGATCTTCCAGTTTGATCCGCGGCCAACCCAGTTCTCTTCTGAGGAAGACCACAGCCTTGTCGAGCTGGTCGGTGCTGGCTACCAGATCGATCTTTTTAAGATTGGCCATGGCCATTCCCGAGAGTTCGTCCGGACTTGGAGTCAAATAGTTTTCCTTATCCAGGCCACTTAGGAAAGCTGCCTGCCAGTTTCTGCTCCAGGCCTCGCTCAGGAATTCACGAAAATCTGTGAACAGCTCCGTACGGTTTTTCCAGCTATGGCCGCGTCTGCGGTGCAAAAAGTGACTGATGACCTGATCCTGCGGTCTGCGGATCATGGTGAAGAGAAATGGGCGTTCCTGAAGAACACCTGAGTTTTGAACGATAAACCAATTCAGATGACCACAAATGGCCGATGCCTTGCTGTCAAACGCCTCCCTCAAATGCACATCCTGATCCTCTTTTTCGTATTGAAAAAAGACATCATCAGGTCCGTAGACCTTCTTCATATGGTGTCTGAAGGTCGAACCGCCTGTCTTGGGAATGTGTATGAAGAGTAGGGTGCGTTCCATCGACAACAGGACCTACCAGATCACCGCCTTCAGTGAGTCGGGCAGAGAGGCATGTGCCGTCGGTGTGCAGCCCCAGGCCTGTTGGAATTCAGGCATGTTCTGAAGCGGTCCCTTGATGCGGAAGGTACCTGGCGCATGGTAATCGGTCAGCAGAAGATTGCTCAGCGTCTCGTCCTTGTAGTGGATCTGCCAGACACCGGACCATCCCAAAAAGACGCGCTGATCTTCGGTCATGCCATCGATCAATCCAATGGTCTCCTTCCCTTCACGGCTCTTTTTGTAGGCGTGGTAAGCAATGGTCAAGCCGCCCAGATCAGCGATGTTCTCACCCAATGTCATCCGGCCGTTCACGTATTCTCCAGGCAAGGCTTCGAAGGAATTGTACTGATCGACCAGACGATCGGCCAGTTCCTCAAATCGGGCGCGGTCTTCTTCAGTCCACCAGTTGGACAGATTTCCGTTCCCATCGTATTTGCTTCCCTGATCATCGAAGCCATGGGTGAACTCGTGCCCGATCACTCCACCGATCCCTCCGTAGTTCATGGCATCATCTGCTTCCGGATTGAAGAAAGGCGGCTGCA
>CATILC010000034.1 GCA_949516455.1 Flavobacteriia bacterium
GAACGTGTGGTGGATTGCCACTCCAAACTGGGCGACCTCTATCGGGCACAATCTCAGCACAGTAAGGCCATTGAGCAATACGACAAGGCGCTCAATCACCACAGATGGAATACCAAGGATGCATTGAACACTATGCACCATCTGGCCTTCAGCCTCAAAGAGAACAGACGATTTGATGAGGCATTCGACTATTTGAACGAGTGGTTTCGGATCAGTGACAGTTTGAGGAACAGCGACCAATTGCACCGCATCGAAGACCTGGAACAACAGCACGAGGAAACCATCGCCCTGATGGAACGCAAACGACTTGAAGAAGAACGCTTGCGCATCGCTACGGAACGAAGCCGGCGGCGCAACAGCCTTCAGTATTCGGGCATCCTGATCTTCATTATCAGCATTCTGACCCTCCTGCTATTCAGCGGAAAACTGACCCTGCCCACCCGAATGGTGGAAGGCGGTGTGATCTTCGCTCCTCTTATTGTATTTGAATTCTTAATGGTCCTTTGCGATCCGTACATCGAGAAATACACAGGGGGTGAACCGGCATACAGCCTTTTGATCAATGCAGGGCTCGCGCTACTGATCCTTCCTCTGCACGGATTACTGGAACGCAAACTCAACCAACGCCTTGAGGAACAACGGCTCGCCAAGGCGTAATGATCATACGGCCTGCATGATCTCTGCGGCCTGAAGCAGCACCTCCTCTTTTTTCGCAAAACAAAAGCGAAGCAGCTTCTGCTCGGCTGGAGGCTCTGAGTAGAATGGACTCAAGGGAATAGCGGCCAGCCCATGCGCCTCTGTGAGCCACAGCGCCAACTGCTGATCATTCAGTTCGCCCATATCGCTGCAATCGGCGAGGACGAAATAAGAGCCCCGTGCAGGCAGCAATTGAAATTTCGAACCGCGAACAGAATCGGAAAAGAGCCGATACTTTTTTTGATAGAAAGCAGAGAGACCCTTGTAATGTGCAGCATCCTCCAAATATTGATGCAGCGCCCATTGCGCCGGATGATGCACTGAGAAGACCTGGAATTGGTGCTGGGACCGAAACTGCTTCATCAGGGATGCACTTCCGGCAATGTAGCCGACCTTCCAGCCCGTCACATGATAGTTCTTGCCAAAGGAGAAGACAGCCAACCGCTGCGCACTCAATGCAGGGCGCGAGAGAATACTTTGGTGGATATGCCCATCAAAGACGATGTGCTCATACACCTCATCAGAGAGAACTACGATGGGGCGTCCTGCGACCCGATCCTCCAGTTGCTGCCAATCCGATTCGGTCCACAGATAGCCAGAGGGGTTTCCAGGGGTATTGAGAAGGATCATTCGCGTTCTGTCTGTGATCCTCTGGCCCACCTCATCCCAATCGATCAGGAATTCAGGCGCCTTTTGGACAACAGCTACAGGCGTGGCACCAGCCCACTCAATGGCCGGTCGGTAGCAATCGTAGGCCGGTTCAAAATAGAGCACTTCATCACCTGGCTTGACAATGGAGGTGATGGCCGTGTAAAGGGCCTGCGTGGCACCGGCCGTTATGGTGATCTCGCTCTGAGGATTCAAGCTGCAGCCCTGAAGTTTCTGGTGTTTTTCTGAAAGTCTTTCCCGCAAGCCAATATGTCCTGGCATGGGCGCATATTGGTTGGCTCCTTTGCGCATGGCCTCCGCTGCAAGCTCGAGGAGCAATGCATCGGGCGGAAAGTCAGGGAATCCCTGAGACAGATTGATGGCGCCGCATTCCTGGGCCTTTCGGGACATTAACGAGAAGATGGACTCTCCCTGAGGGGAAGGATGTTCAGTTCCTTTCATGAAAGGAAAAGTACGCAGGAAAAGACGGTCGGGAACAGTTCAGACAGAAGCGGCTTCGGGCTTTACGCAATCTGCACACCACCCAGAGGCTTGGACATTCCATTCGGCCACTTTCAATCCAGGAAGCGACTGCTCCGTAAGTACAGAAGACTCCACACAACGCACTGAGTGGCAACTGAGACACTCGAAATGGACATGGGCATGCTTGTGCCCTTCAGTTCCGCAATGATCCTTGCACAGGGCATAGAACTTGTCGTGGGTGGTTTCCCTGGCCAAATGGATCAGTCCATGTGCTTCAAGAGTGCGCAAAGTGCGATAAAGAGTGATCCGATCCATCTGTGTGGATGCCGAAAGCTGCTTCAGAGAAAGCGCCCATTCGAAGGATTCGAGGACGTCGAGAACTTGTATACGGTGTGCAGTGGGTTTTACCCCTGCATTCTGAAGCTTAAGGGTGAGCTTCTTCTTTGCCATGATCGAATTGAATTTCAGAAATCGTAGCGGACATTCACTACGGCATTGATTCCTTTAGAATCAGAAAAGTAGCGCAAACGATCCAAATAATCCCGATATCGCTGATTTGTAGCATTTTCTATTCGAATGCCCCACTTCAGACCAGCCGCCTCACTTCCAGTTCGAAAGGAAAAGCGCAGCTCCCATTTACCGTTGGCTGGCGGTGGCGGGATGAGGTCCTGACCCTCTAGCCAATGAGTTTGTTCTGCTGTCCAAAGATGCATCAGTTCTAGTTCGGGGGCTTTAAGCCATCCGATCGAAGTCCCCTTGTACTCCAAGCCCAAACGGACGCGGACAGGAGGCATGAATACCAAAGGGGCATTCTGCTCTCTGTCATCTCCTCGGGTCAGACTGGCCTCTGAGCGAATGACCCAACGCCTGCCCAAGCGATAGTCAAGCTGCAGATCACTGCCGATGATCCGGGCATCGGTCTGCTGGTAGCGAAAAACCGGGAAGGCCCCGCGAATGGTGAGCCTCAGGGAATCTGCGGCTTGCAGATAGATGTAGTCATCCATCCAATGGGCATAGGCCATGAAGTCATAACTCCAGCGGCCCGCACTTCCATGAAAATCCAGGCTGGCCTTGAATGAATGTTCCCTCTTGAGCAGCGGATCACCCTCCTCCAAACTGGCCACGCCTTGGTGCAGACCAAAACTGTATCGCTCATTCACCGCCGGTGTGCGGCTCCCATAACCCAGATGCACACCGATCCCGTGTTTTGAGTTGATGTCTCTTTCCCATCCAATTTGTACACTCGGATTCCCGAGATCGTCCCGATAGCGCAGGATGGTCCGGGGAAGATCACTGCCGATCGTGGCCACACTGCGTGCACCCCATTCCGTTCTCAATCCCCATTCGATCAAGCCGTACCGACTGTGGTGCTCCGAACTGAAATACAGCGCCCACAGACCCGATAAATGGTCCGGAATAAGCGGGAGGATCCCTGTGATCGGATCGTTCAGGTTGTGGGTCCGGATGTACTGAAATCCAAATGTTCCATCCCAGTTACCGATCTCTTGTTCCACTCGGGTTTCGAAAAAATGCTGGGATTTGTCGAGCTTGAGTGCAGGAAGACGCGTCCGTCCGCTTCGGCGGATATCGAACTCTTTTCTCTGGTCGTATTGGAAGGCGTAGATGGACTTCCAAGAGCCCTTATAAAAAGGCCGCTTCCATTGGAGTTGGATCAATTCGTGCCGTACCTGCTGTCTTGGCGCATCTATGGAGTACGAGAATTCGGATCGGGTGAAAAAGGGTTCTTTTCGTTGAAATGCAGACTCCAGATCGGTCAGATTCGCAATGTGGGCGCCTCTGAGTATGCCCAATTCGGCCTGAAAGTGACTGAGGAAGAGCTCTAAATTCGATCCATCGCGAAAATGATGCTGCAGCTCCAAGGAAGAAGAGCCGCGCAGGGAACCGGTATTGGTCAGGCGGTGA
>CATILC010000035.1 GCA_949516455.1 Flavobacteriia bacterium
CGCATGGGACCCCGAGCACAAAATGCCCGAAACTTCAGCCAATGTGACTCCTTGCTGATGGGCGATTCCTGTGGATCGCACACCTTCCCGTACATCGAGATCAAAAACCCGACAGCGCAGGTGGAGCACGAAGCCACCACCTCCAAGATCGGCGAAGACCAACTTTTCTACTGCAACCAAAGAGGCATTGGCACAGAGGAGGCGATCGCCTTGATCGTCAATGGATATGCCCAGGAAGTCTTGAGCCAGCTACCGATGGAATTTGCGGTCGAAGCCAAAAAATTACTCGCCGTCTCGCTCGAAGGATCGGTCGGCTGATGAAATCCAATTTTTGAATAGAAAGGCCCTATGCTGAGCATTAAAGATCTGCATGCATCCGTCGAAGAAACGCCGATCCTGAAAGGCGTTCAACTGGAGGTGAAAAAAGGTGAGGTCCACGCGATCATGGGCCCCAACGGTTCGGGCAAAAGCACCCTTTCCTCAGTCATTGCTGGACGCGAGGAGTATGAAGTGGAGAAAGGCAGCATCGATATGGATGGGCAGGACATCCTCGAACTTTCCCCGGAGGAGCGCGCTCATTTGGGGATATTTCTTTCCTTCCAATACCCGGTGGAAATTCCCGGAGTGAGTGTGACGAACTTCCTGAAGACCGCACTGAATGAGACCCGCAAGGCCAGAGGTCAAGAACCGATGTCCGCCAAAGAACTGCTTCGTCTGATGCGGGAGAAGATGGAGCTGCTGGAAATGGACAAGAGCTTCCTCAGCCGATCTCTGAATGAAGGCTTCAGCGGCGGAGAAAAGAAGAGGAACGAAATATTTCAGATGGCGCTCATGGAACCCCGTTTGGCCATTCTGGACGAGACCGATTCCGGACTGGACATCGACGCCCTGCGCATCGTCGCCAATGGCGTGAATCACCTTCGCTCGAAGGATAATGCCGTTGTGCTCATCACGCACTATCAGCGTCTACTCGAGTACATCAAGCCCGATTTTGTGCACGTGCTCTACAAAGGCCGCATCGTGAAGAGCGGTGGAAGTGAACTCGCACTGGAACTCGAGGCCAAGGGCTACGACTGGATCAAAGAAGAGGTGGAGGCATGAACTCGGATCAACTCCGCGACAAGCTCAGTTCTTCATTCATCGTCTTCGAGAACGAACTGAACGGCGAAAGGCGCAGCCCGCTGCACCAAAAGAGAAGAGCCGCCATGGAGCGCTTCGAAATGAAGGGCTTTCCCAGCACCCGGGACGAAGAATGGAAATACACCAACCTCAAGCCCCTGCTGGGAACGGACTACAAGATCTTCCATGAAGGGGAACAGTCGCTGGAGTTTCGCGAGATCAAGCGGTACTTTCTGAACGACATCGATACCTACAAGATCGTCTTCGTCAATGGGAAATACAGCAGCTGGCTGAGTGAAACCACCCATCGCGGATTCGATATCTGCACCTTTTCAGCGGCCTTGCAGCGCCACCGACATGTACTCGATGAATACTTCGGGAGATCGGATGAGGAACCGTCGTCCACCATGGACCTGAACACCGCTTTCGCCCAGGAAGGTGCCTTCATCCGAATAGGCAAGAACGCGCATGTGGACAAGCCTGTCGAGATCGTCCATTTTACGACGGCCGATGCCGGACCGAGCTTCAATCAACCGCGAAACCTCATCGTACTGGAGGAAGGCAGCTCGGCGGAGGTGATCGAACGGCATCGTTGCCTGGGCGAACAGGAAACCCTGACCAACGCCGTCTCGGAAGTATTTCTCGGGGCACAGGCACGACTCTCGCTGTTTCGCATTCAGAACGACGCCCCGCAGGCCGGACTGATCGATCATACGAACATCCATCTCAGCAGAGATGCGCATGCACACACAGCCACATTCAGCATGGGCGGACGATTTGTTCGGAACGATCTGGCCTTCTTCTTCAACGAGCCCAATGCAACTGCCCAACTGGACGGACTGAGCCTTTTGGACGCTGGAGAATTTGCCGATCAGCACACACTGGTCGATCATCGCGTGCCGCATTGCGAAAGCCGGGAATTCTATAAAGGCGTTTACGGAGGCGCCGCCAAAGGCGTGTTCAACGGAAAGGTGATGGTCCGGCCCCAGGCACAGAAGACCAATGCTTTCCAGGAAAACAAAAATCTCCTGCTCTCCGAAAAAGCGGCTGTGGACACCAAACCTCAGCTGGAGATCTTTGCCGATGATGTCAAGTGTTCGCATGGCTGCACCGTGGGTCAATTGGATGAGGAAGCGCTCTTCTACCTGCGTTCAAGAGGCATCCCCGAACACGAATCCAAGGCGCTTTTGCTCTATGCCTTCGGCGATGAAGTCATCCAAAGGGTTCCGTTGAAGGCCTTGCGTCAGCGGTTGCACCGCTTGATGGCCCAGAAACTCGATGTCGACTTCCAGCTCAATCTTTGAGCTTCTTGTGGAGAAGTTTTTTAATACTGGCTTCACACAAAATGGAGCATCTTGCGTCATATTTTAGCTGTTTTCAAATGTCTGGCTATGTTCCCATCCGTTTTCGCTCTCAGCCTTCCAGGCGTCTTGATCTCATTGATGTCCTTTGGCTCCATGGATAATGCCCCTTCACAAGAAGCGTCAAGCGACAAGCGCACCCGCCTGAATCAGTACATAGAAGAACGCATAGCCTCTTTTGGATCGATCCCCGAGGAACGCCGCTCGAAACTCATCGAACTTTCGGATTACCTAAAGGAAGAGCCACGTGCTTCTGACCTCATCTTTATTTGCACCCACAACAGCCGGCGGAGCCACCTGAGCCAGGTCTGGGCACAAACGGCTGCCGATTGGTACAGTGTCCGGAACATCACCACCTTCTCTGGAGGTACAGAGGCCACGGCCTTCAATCCACGCGCTGTGGCTGCATTGAAACGGGCAGGATTCGACATCCACCGGCCAGAAGGAAGCAACCCCAAGTACATTGTGCGCAACGGAATCAACCGAAAAGAGCTGATCTGCTTTTCCAAGAAATACAGCGACGAATCCAATCCACAAAACGGCTTTGTCGCGGTCATGACCTGCTCGGATGCCGACCAAAGATGTCCGATCGTCAGCGGGGCCAGAGCGCGTTTCAGCCTGCCCTATGTGGACCCAAAGGAGGCCGATGACACGGATCAGGAGCAAGCGCGCTACGACGAACGCTGCGCACAGATCGCAACGGAGATGTTCTTTGTGATGAGCCGCGTTGGCACGCCGTAATGGAGCAATAAAAAAGGCCCGATCATTCGGGCCTTTCCATTTTCAAGAATTTATCGGGCTCATTTTCTGACCACTAGTTTTTTCTTTTCGATGAGGCGGTCGCCCTCGTAGATACCGTACAGATAGACGCCTGAGCGCAGGGCGTCGAGCGAGATCGACGCAGAGCCAAAGGATGCGTCAAAACGCTCCGAATGCAGGATCCTCCCCAAGACATCCGTGAATTCGATGCGTGTATCTTCTGCTGCGCCATCAAGGGCTTCTATCCAAAGAAGGTCAGAGGCCGGATTTGGATAGACCGACCACGTGGCCGCCTGTTCCTCGATCGCAGCCATGTCTGGAATGACCTCGTAATACACCGTATGTGCGGCACTGTCGCTGGGATCGTCTTTGTCGTAGAAGATGTAGGTGATCCCTCCTGAGAAGGCCATGCCGTTACCATCCGGATAGACATGTCCAGTGAAATCCGAAGGGGCGCTGCGCTCTCCAGGAGCCAAAGTGATCTGCGTGCTCGATGTATCGGTTCCTGTTCCAAAACAAACGACCCAGCAGATGGCGTTGCTGTCCAGCAGCGCATTGGTGCGGTCGAATCTTCGGGTAACCTTGATGTCCACATCGGCTGCTCCGTCATTGCGGACTTCGATATAGGCCGCGATGTCCGTTGCATTGCTGGCGTGACCTTGCACCAAAGAATCGCCAAAGGCAATGGCCAAGCCTTGAGCAGAGCCTGCGTAAGGCAGCGTAAGGAAGAGTGTTCCCAAAAAAAGTAGTGTTTTTCTCATTGTTGTTTTGTCTCTCGTATCAATGACAAAAATAGGCAATGTAGGGTTTGCCCGATGCCGGCCAACGATTGGCCGCTCCTTTTCGTCTATATTCGGAATCCGAAAAAATAAAACCCTATGAAAAAGACTACAATATGGACGGCCATGTGCCTGATGGCCACCTTGGGCTGGTCGTCTCTGCATGCACAAGCGACCCGACTGGTGCTGGCCGAGGAATTCACACAGGCTTCTTGCGGCCCATGTGCCTCACAGAATCCGGCATTCAACACACTGCTTCAGCAGAATCCTACGAAGATCATTGACATCAAGTATCAGACATCCTTCCCCGGTGTCGATCCAATGAATACGCA
>CATILC010000036.1 GCA_949516455.1 Flavobacteriia bacterium
ACTTCCGCGTCAATCGAGCAGCTTGCGCTCAAAAGAGTGCACAAAGACCATGTGCCCCATGCCCTCGAATCCTTCGAAGAGCTCGTCGTCCCTGTGCTTGAGGTTCTCCTCTCTAAAGCCGACCACAGTCAGCCCGGCCTGAGCCGATCGCTCGAGCATGATGTCTTTGTAGGATCGGTCCTCGTCCTGAACGATGATCTGGATGTTCTGTGTGGTCACAGGCAATCGGCCCGTTTCCATCAGCGTTTCCATTTGCTGACGAATACTGTCTTTTTCCTCTTCCCGACAGATGGCGAAGATGGAGATGTTCCCATTCGCCCAATCCGGGTGCCCCAAAATGATGAAGCTGAGAATGATCATCAAATTGGCGTTCTCATCGTCCGTGGGCTTGATCCATACATGGATGCCGTTGCGATGGACGATGGGCTTTCGGCTGGAAGCATAGATGCAGACGTCAAAGTGACCGCTGCGCACCAGCTTGAAATTATCGATGATGTTCTGAAGCCCGCTGGGTTCGTCCTTGTCGTACTCGAAGATCACCATGTTGTTGTCCATCCCCGAAATGCCCGAGATCTGAATGGACTGCGCCACAGCTGAGGTGTAGGAAGGCGAAATGATGGTGTCGATATACACATGGCTGTCCTGACCGTAATTTGAGATCAGTTGCTTGAGTTCCTGCTGAGAACGCTCGAAGGTCTGTGAAGAGTAGTAGCCCTCGATCTTGTGCAGATAGGTGCCGAAACCGTACTTGTGCGAGATCCAGCTCAGAAGCCGAAAAGCGCTGTCCCGTTCAAAGCTGTCCGCCGAAATGCAGATGGCGCTCGGTCGCCACTCGCTCTTGCTCCTGCCAAACTTGAACTTCTGCAAATAGAGCTGCAGGTTGCGGTTGAGCTGAAAAATGGAATTGGCGAATATGCTCGAAAGTCCCTTCCGTTCCCGATGGTAATTGTTGACGTAGATGTAGAGGGCCGTCATCAGAATGACCGCCGCCACCGTGTAGCCCAAATTGATCTTGAACATCACCCAGACCGAGAAGGCGAAGCCCACCAGGCTGATGTACCACTTGGAACGAAAGGTCGGTCGGTAGGAAGGCGATGTGCCAAAGTGATTGAGTACCGAGATCAGACATAGCGAACCGTAGGTGATCATGAAGAACATCGAAATGATCTGGGCCACGGCATTCACATCGCCCAAGACCACGAAGAGCATGGCCAGTGCACAGGTGATCAGGGAAGCATTGAAGGGCTCGCTGTCCTTCTTCCGCAAACGGCTGAGCCATCTGTTGATGCGCGGAAGGGGAAAGCTGTTGTCGCTGGCCAGTGCATGCAGTGTCCTCGGTGCCACCATGACCGATCCAAGTGCGGAAGAAATGGTTGAAGCCGCCAGTCCGAGCGGGATCACTATGGCTCCGTACAGGGCGATCTTGCCCATAACGAACTGATCGCCGACCAAGTCCACAGGAGTTGCAGAAAGGGCAAGTTTTGAGGCGATGAACAGGTAGATGACCATTCCAATCAATGTGGCGCTGATGGTACCCAGCGGTATGCTCTTGCCAGGATCCTTCAGGTCGCCAGACAATCCAACTCCGGCGGTCATGCCTGTGAACGCAGGGAAGATGATCGCAAAGACGAGAAAGAAATCCTGCGGATTGCGCATCTCTGCCTGCGCCATGCTGAATTCGCCCAATTCGGAGAAACCCGTCTGCCCCAAAAAGAAGAGAACGATGGAAACCGCCAAAATTCCCACCACGCCGTAAAGTGCCTTGATGCCCAGGTTGGCGCCTTTGTAGAGGATCAAACCGCTGAGCAGGAGCATGGCCGGCACACTGATGGCCTGCCGGGGAAGATCGAGATCATAGACCGTCCGAACATGTTCAAATACGAATTGGAAGGCCTCCGTGAAGGCGATCACATAGAAGGCAATACTGATCGATTGGCTGAGATAAAGCGCAATGCCGATGGTTGCACCAATGTTGAGCCCGAACGAACGGGAAATGATGAAATACTCACCCCCGCCCTCCACGCGCTTGTTGGTGGCGATCTCCGAGATCGCCAATGCCGTGGGGATGGTGATCGTATGACCGAGCAGAACGATCAGGGCAACGCCCCAGAATCCCAGCGTACCTACAGCAAATCCGAATCGCAAAAAGAGGATGGCACCGAGAATGGTGGAAATGGCGGTGAAAAAGACCGGGAGGGTGCCGAACTGGACTTTGTGCTCCTTCATTCCATGCAAAGATGGGCAATCGCAGAATACTTCATCCCGAAAGCGCCTTGTGAACCCTCGGTCTGCTCAGTAGTTGTTAGAATTGCAGATACTTAATAAAGCACATCACCATGTTCCAAAGGATGTCCTCCGCCCTTGCCCTCCTTTTTTTGTGTGTCTCTGTTCTCTCGGCGCAGGAAGACCGATACTCCGGTCATCTGAAATTTCAGCAGCTGGAAGAGGATCTGCCCACTCCCAATCGCTACCGCTCGGCTTCGGGCGCACCAGGTCCGGACTACTATCAGCAGCAGGCAGATTATGTGATGGAGATCACCCTGGACGACGAGGCACAGATGATTCGTGGAACGGAGGAGATCACCTACACCAACAACTCACCGGATGCACTCGAGTACCTCTGGGTGCAGCTCGACCAGAACATGCGCAGCAACAAGGGACTGACGGCGCAGAAAACCACGGGCGCTCTGCCCAGGTCTTCCAGAAGCTGGGGATTCAAAGACCTGTTCCCCACCTTCCCCGGCGGCTTCCGACTCGAGAAAGTAGCCGACAAAAAAGGTGCTCCACTGAAAGTGGCGGTGAATTACACCATGATGCGCATCGATCTGGAAGAGCCTCTGGAGAGCGGCAAGAGCTACACATTCAATATCGACTGGTGGTACCCGATCAACAACAGAAAGACCGACGGCGGACGGTCCGGTTACGAATACTTCCCCGAAGAGGACAACTACCTCTACACCATTGCGCAGTTCTTCCCGCGCATGGCCGTGTACAATGATGTGTACGGCTGGCAGAACAAGCAGTTTTTGGGACGCGGAGAGTTCACCCTGCCCTTTGGCGACTACGATGTAAAGATCACCGTCCCTTCCGATCACATGGTGGGTTCCACAGGCCAGCTCATGAACGAAAAGAAGGTGCTGAGCCCAACGGAACTCCAGCGTTTGGAACGTGCACGGAACACCTTCGATGCACCGGTCCTCATCGTCACCGAAGAGGAAGCCCGTGCAAAAGAGCAGATCAAAAAGACAGACACCCGTACCTGGCATTTTCAGGCCGAAAACGTTCGTGATTTCGCCTTTGCGAGCAGCCGCAAATTCATTTGGGACGCCATGGCGGTGGACATCAATGGACGCGATGTCATGGCCATGTCCTACTACCCAAAGGAAGGCAACCCCCTTTGGGAACAGTATTCCACACGCGCGGTGGCACAGACGCTGATCACTTATTCCAAATTCACCATCGACTACCCTTACCACAAAGCCATTTCGGTTCACACGGACCGCATCGGTATGGAGTATCCGATGATCTGCTTCAACGGAGGACGGCCCCGGAAAGACGGAAGCTATTCGCCATGGACCAAGCGCGGAATGATCAGCGTGATCATCCATGAGGTGGGCCATAATTTCTTTCCAATGATCATCAATTCAGACGAGCGGCAATGGACCTGGATGGATGAAGGACTGAACAGTTTCGTGCAGTTTCTCACCGAGCAGGAATGGGACAGAAATTATCCTTCACGCAGAGGACCAGCCGAAAACATCGTGGACTATATGCAAGGTGACAAGATGAAGATGGTCCCGATCATGACCAATAGCGAGAGCCTCTTGCAATTTGGAAACAACGCCTACGGAAAACCGGCAACCGCACTCAACATCCTTCGCGAGACAGTGATGGGCAGAGAGCTCTTTGATGCTGCCTTCAAGTATTATTGTGAGCGTTGGGCGTTCAAGCACCCCACTCCGGCCGATTTCTTCCGCACCATTGAAGATGCGAGCGCCGTCGATCTCGATTGGTTCTGGAGAGGCTGGTTCTACACGGTAGACCATGTGGATCTGGAACTTACAGATGTTTCGGTCTACGATACCCTGGGAAGCGAAGCGCTCGCGATCGTGGACGATGCCTGGTCGATGATCGACTCTGGCGATACCCGAAACATCAGCTCCAGGAGGAACGATACGGCCATTGCCGTCACCTGGGTGGAACGGGACAAAGTGGCCAGAGATGCCTACACCGGACCGCTGCGCATTCAGCAATTTCCAGCTGCCAAAAAGGTGGGCGGTTCGGATGAAGACCCCTGGTTCTACATTCAGTTGAAAGTCAAAAATGTCGGTGGACTGCTCATGCCTGTACCGATGCGCTTCCACTTCCTTGACGGAAGCAGCAAAGTGGTTCGCCTGCCCGTTTCGACATGGATCAAGCACGAGAAACAGTTCATCAAGAGCTTCCGTTTCAAAAGAAGACCCATCGCCGTGGAGATCGATCCATTCAGGGAACTGGCAGACATCGATCTGAGCAACAACGCTTGGCCCTCGAAAGAAGATGTCTCCGCCTATGACGCGTTCATGGAAAGGAAGAAAGCAGAGACGACCGCAGAGGAATGATCAGCCGCTGATCACTGCTTGTCAGTCGATGCGCAACTTTTCCGCAAGCGCATAATCCTTGCGGATCAGGGTGACGAGATATACCCCCTTGGAAAAGCCAGCTGTTGGGATGTCCAGGGTTCGGCCGGCCTGGCACTTTTCCTGATACCAAACTTCCTGACCCTTGATATCGGTCACACGCAGGCCGTGGGTTCCGAAAGCCGAATTGGTCTCTACCCGAATACTGCCGTCTGCATGTACGATGCTTCGCATAGCCTTGAGTTCCTCGATCACCGCCATGGATCCCGTCATGTCGCCGGCCAAAATAGGGTCGCCTTCATTGAGTTCCACTGCCATGTCCTTGACGATGATGGTGTCGCTGCCCGGACTCACATCCAACCGAACCCATCCGTAATGGAATCCACCATTGAGTTCGAGCTTGATCCCAACGAATTTGTCGGTTCCACCCATATCCCAGGGCATGTTGTAGAGCGGGTAGCCGTAGAGCTTCAGTGCCATAAAACCACCAGACAACCACATTTGGCCCGAACTGACCATGGCTCCGTTGTCGAGCATATCCACCCGACTTCCGCTGGACACAACAGCATTGTCTGAGAAATACTGGCTGTTGGTCGTGTTGTAATAATAACCGAAGGCCGCGCCCTTGATCGGCGCATTGCTGTACAGCGTATCCAGGGTTACGACAGTGAAGTCCTGAATACCGTCGTTGTTGATATCCAATACCGCGAAGTCGAAATTTCCGGTCACCAGGGAATCTGGATTCAGATCGGTGTAAAAGACCTGTCCCTGAACAGCGGGAGCTGCAGCAGCAGTAGCCAAGGCGGTGTAGCGCTTAAGACGTTTTTGAAGTATCGAATTCATAGAAAAAGAGGATGAATTTCTTGAAAAATAAAGTACGACAAATAACTGGAATAATTCCGTGCATCGCGCCAGCCCTCTGACCAATTGCAAGCCGTGAGATCAAAAGTTTATTCCAAGACTTAAGAAAATGGAGCGCGGATCTGCAGCAATAATTCCAGGCCCCGGATAGCCCAAAGCCCTTCGCGTGAAGTACTTAGAATCAAAGATGTTATTTATCCCGCAGCCCAATTTGATGTAGTTGTATTGATAGGAAACGTAAAAATCAGAGATCTCATAAGCCGGGATAATTCCAATTAGACCCTCTCTAAGGTCCCCTACAGCTAGGGTCTCTGAATTTTGCGCATCCGTGTATTGTATTCCGGTATGACTTGTCTGAAATGAAATAGACCAATTTTTAAATCGCGCATCAAATCCAGAACGAATTATTGAAACCGGAACAAATTCCACTCGATTGCCCGTAACGTTGGATTCCTGGCTATTCAGGTAAACAGAATGTGTTCCACTCCAATTACACCATACAGCCATACTCAATCCTTTCGGATGGATGCGCTTTTCTGATTTGCCCATCAACTGAATCTTCATCAATGCCTCCAGACCCGTGATAAAAGCGGAACCGATGTTTTTTCGGACACGCTCTGCACGATCGTTGAGAATTAGCCCGATCCGATTATCGTAGAGCATGCCAAAGAGGCTCATATCCATGGTAACACGATCTCCCAAATACCGAGAGCGCTGGCCCAAGTCGATACTGAACCCACTCTCGTCACGAATATTTGGGTCTATTTGGAAACTAGGATTTACGACTCTTAAGTCACTAAATGTAACGGAGCGATAATTCTGGGTCAGATTGAAATAAAATTCTTGGTTGATACTGGGACGATAAGAGAAACCCATTCCAAAAATGACAAAACTTCGCCGTAGATCTCTGTATTCATTCAAAACATCATTTGAGATTGCGTTACCTGCATTGTCAAACACCACTTCATTATATATCCCTTCACTCTGCGTTCGAATATTTTCAAATCTCAAACCCGGCGTAAGGGACCATCTATCCGAGATCTGGAAAGTATTTTCCGCAAAGAGTGCAACATTAAGATTGGGGAAAAGAAAGTTGGACTGATTGGGATAATCTGGGAAACGAGGTGTTGAGAAACTAAAATCTGCGTCGGATTCTAGTGAACCAGGACCCTGAATGGACTGATTCCATGATTGATAGAACTTAGCTCCCAAAAGGACCATTTGCATTCTGTCTTTCAAGGTGTAGCGGTGCAACAAACGTGCTTCAGAACCTATATTCCTGAATGTACCTCTAATTAGATCTCTTGGATTGACATAACTGCCATCAGGATGCTGCTCGTCTAATTCCAAAATGGGATTTCCATTCAAATTGATGGGACTTCCGCGAAAACCCAACGCGTCCTTTTTTGCGTTCAGTCCTGACAACTGCCAAGAAAATTTTGTTCTCGTTGAAAACTCTTTAACATATGCGAGCTGATAGATCTGCCAATTGATGCGAAACCAATTGCGATCTCTGTTGCTGTATCTCGGATTTTCATTAAACTGCCTGTCTGTCAAGCCTCCTGGCTGCTTCGCTAAATAGCGCATCCAAGTGAACTCACATGTCCATTTTGCCGTCTCTGAGGGTTGATACGCGATAGATGCAAAGATGTCTTTCCCTGAGATCGACGAATTGGGTCGCCAACCTTCAGAAGACCGATGATTGAAATGGAGTAAATATGACCACTTCCTGATTTGTCCGCTTAACCGATGATAACTTGTGAATTGACCGAAAGAACCCCAGGTATTATTTCCAGAATAAGCGAGCTGTTTGTGGGATGGACCCACTAATCTGAAGTCGATCAATCCACCGAATTGGGTGCCGTATTGCAATGATGCCGATCCCCGAATGATGCGAATCGACTCCAAACTCTGTGCTGGTGGCGTGTAGTAACTCTCTGGATAGCCCAACACGTCTGCACTTATGTCGTAACCATTTTGCCGGATATTGAAATTGCTGGAGCGGTTGGGATCGAGTCCTCGCCCACCAATATTCAATTGCATCCCCAAATCATTGTTTTCTTGAATATTCAATCCAGAGACTTCAGAAAACAGATGTCTTGAAGTAATCTGTGCATCATTAAAACCAGATTCATAAGGACGAATGATTTGGCTCTTCTTTGATGCGGTCAAGGTCATGTCTTCAGCCACACCCATCCACATTTTACCCTGAAGCTTTTTACCATTTACCTCCACTTCTTTCAAAGTGTTGGCACGGGGTTGCATTAAAAAGTTATGGTTGTGAATCATTAAATTATCATGAAAAACAGTATCGATCCGCTCAAATCCTGGAAAGGACAAAATCAAATGCATTGGAAATTCCACTTCAAATTGATAAGCCCTGTTGAATGAAATTTCTTCGGACGCAAGTTTGCCGTTTAAAAACAAAATGCCAGTTAATTCCGGATACGGACCATCATGAATCGTATTCACTGTGAACTTCAACTTGCTCTGTGCGTGGACAGCGGCAAGGTTAAATAGAAAGACGAAAGAAAGAAGCTTCTTATAATCCATAGACAGGGGCGTCAAAGTCAAGAATCCAGTCCTTGTGCCGCCATCCACGTTGGCATTTCGTCAGATCTACATCGGACTTTACATATGGCCTACTTGAACTGCCATTAAGTGCCACGTAAGAATCTACATATACCTCTAAACCATTATGCCCTTTTGATCTCTCATAGAATTCTTTTAAGTAATGTGCATATTCCAAGATGAAATCTGGTTGAAAGCTCATCTGTTTCTCCTGGAATGGAGTCAAATGATCAGAATTCTGCACAAACCACTCTTCTTGGCTTGAAATATCCTTGACAATAAATTGGGCATAGCCAGCCTTTTCCATGACCATAACACGCCATCCAAAACGGAAACCCTGTTCGTGCCAAAACAAATTTCCAGGATAATAGAGATATCTGAACGGAAATAAGATTTGAAATAATAGAATAATGGAAAGCACAATGACCGTGGATCGCATCCTCCACGAAAAGGCTTTAATAGGTCTCGTAAAACCCTTCGTCCCCACATCACCAGAGAGCCATCGAAACCTTGTTAAATTCTTTTCGTGCATCCTGCTTGGAAAAAACAGAACTGCACTGATGATCATCACCCATGGAAAAACTCCGATCGGAAAAAGTATAATCGTGAGCACATGGAATACACAAACCCCAATGAAAGCGTAGTAAACAGCTTCTTTTCGCCATAATAAAAAAGGTATGACCAAGTCATAGGCTGCCCCACCCCAACTAAAAAGATATGCCACCCATGACTGCTCCATAAACCTGCCCAGTATAGGGAGGTCCACCCGCCCAGGGAGCCAGGTAACCAAGGGTTGAGCTTCCAATAACCAATCGGGATTGAGCTTGGCCAAACCTGCATAGAAGTACACTGTAGAGACAAAGAACTTCAAGCAATCAACCTGCCATTTAAAGATGATTCCCCTCCCTGCTGAGGGTGAGCGCCTGGCGTCCAGAGAACACACGGTATGGGCTGGTAAGAATATCATCATCAGTAATACTACTGAGACGAAATAATAGTGATTGAGATAAGTGGTCTTATCCATCAACTCGATATAGGTAAAGCTGAGAAAGAGCCCTGAGGAAGAGATCCGGTAAAATAATCCCAAAGCGAAAAAAAGTGCGCAAAGCCCGCAGAATAGAAACAATAGATAGGTCGCAGAGCCCAATGGCTGAACCCACTCAAATCCATAATAGGTGAAGTGGAATGATGGATCGATATACAACTTCTCGATCCATCCATTCCACCAAAACCGCACGAGTGTTCCAAAAATGGCTAACCCGAAGAGCAATCGAAAGGAAGCCAGTGGATATGCATCAGCTTCTTTCTTCAAGTAGTCAGCTACCTGATTCATTGAGATGATACTAGCTAGTCGCCATCTGCGTCCACGTAATCAATTCGAATATTCAGAGTCTGCATCATGTCGACTTTTAAGAGAGGTACGTTTTTCTGCAATTCATCAAAGGAGGAAAGCATGCTGACATTGTTTGACTCCACAGCTTCCCTCATGCTCATAGAGAGCGTCAATACATGCTGAGTGGCGATAAGGAACTGATCGTTGATCGCACTACTCAACAATTTTCCGTTGCGCATTTTACCCAAGTGATCCAGATAGGGGCCCAGGCTTGGGCCATTAGTTGTCCTATCATGTGAGATTCCTTCAAAAAAACGCTTATGTGCATCGATAGACCGCAACAGCAATACTTTTGAAAGCGTATCTGAATAAAGCGCTTCTACCCGATTAGGAAGTGGGGAACCGGAAAAGACACCTGCCGGTATTCCAACCTTACCTGCCCTTAATTCCTTTTCGTAATGGTAGACGAAACCATTGGCCAATTTATTGACACTGCCCGAAGCCGATGAACCTGAGCGGGCAATGAAGTCATAGCGATACGAACTTACCCATTCATTAACTACATCTTGAGTTTTCATATTCAGGTATGAGGACAGCTCCTCCAAATACTGTCTATGGGCAGACGAATTTTGGAATAATTGAAGTGTTTTGGTTAATGATTCTCGGCCAAATAACATGAAGTCTAGAGCCGGGAGCCCTTGGATATCATAGGTGCTGGGTAAATCAAATGAGTATACACTGTTCATAAGTGCCTCTTTCAATTCTATCGTATCGGTTGGATAGACATTGGTATGATTATGCAAAAGTTTGGCGTCGGCTGGCCCAATATCAAAAAGAGATACATCCTGCCAAGCCGTGTATGCGGATGCAAAGGCTCTTTGTACCCGAATCAAACCATTAGTCGTAGGTGATTGCGTAAAATCCGTTACGGATAAGTGGAGTGAATCTATACGTTGGCCATAATCCGAAAATCCTGGAACAATGACTGAATCTGCCCAATACGTTAGTAGATGTGTCCTATCATAATTATCCGAGGTAAGATTTCCATCAGAAGAATCTTGGCATGAAAAGGCAGCACCCATCAAGAGCGCTGCCATTATCCGTTTCCAATTGAACGTGTGTTTCATCAAGTCTTGACGCAATTAGGGTGCTGCTTGCGCGACTGTGAAGGGGAATCTATCAGCGATTTGCTGACTGATTTGATCCAACGTATTCGATTGAAGATCCCAAAAACCATTAGGGCCGTCTCCCATAAGACCATTTTGACCAAGCATATCATCAACTTCGCTCAAGCTGAAATATGGCCGATTATTGTCTGTGTTATGAGTGAAACGTAGACTGTAGACAAAGCCATAACCTTCTGACAAATCGTGAAAAGCGCCCCCATAATCGCCATTTGCCAACGCTATTTTACCCGCCTGCAGGTAATAGACCGCGCGGATCGCAATCAGCATTGATACTTTGTTGCGAATAATGGCCGCTTGATTGTCTCTGATATTATAATTTTTGGCGACAATAGCGGCTCGACCTAATTTGAATGCATTAAAAATATCATCGGCGATTCCAGCAAAATCTGAGTCACCGTTAACTTTTTTCAGATACTTATTTAAAAAAACATCATCACTTCCAAGGGTATTCATCGGGTTTTCTTTGTCTTGGGCACCGCCGAAGAGATATCCATATGCCTCATCCCATTTGTGTTCCATCACTGTGTAATTTTTACCACTTGCAAGGGTTTCGGCATTGTTGTCGTCCCGATTATTTACACCGTCCAAAACGGTAGTATCTAAATAGTTGTTCATTAATTGATCGGCAGTAAAAGCACCTATCAATCCTTTAATGATTGCCTGATTGTATTCAACCCCCATTGCGCTCACATAGCGTGCGGATGACCCATCAGCAATTTGCCCGGGAACACCAGCACTTGCTGTTTGTCCTTGGTTTGGGAATATTTCTGTCACTTGGCTATTTATCCAACCGTCAAAATCAGATTTAATAGCTGCACTTTCAGCAGAGTTTGTGCTGAAATAAAGAGAGGATGCGGCTGTTTTTGAACGAATGCTTTTGGAGGATGTATTCAAAACGGCATTAGTAAATGGATCAACGTCGCCACCATTGGCATCTTCATTTGCAAACATCTCTTGCAGATCCGTCAATGATTTGTTGAAATCGAGCATTGCAGAATTCAATTCACCACCCATCGCCAGCCGTTCCGTCTGTCCGTCAAAAAATACCGTCGTCGTGCCTGAGCGATCGAAAGAGTAGGTCGCAGGGGCGGTCACTGGATTCACATCTGGGTTGCTTTCGTCATCTTTTTCGCAAGAGATGAATACAACCACAAAAGGTAAAAGGTATAAGTATCTCATTTTGAGTCTTTTATATTTTTACTTAGACTCATTACAAATAAAGTGCATTCATTTTGAATAAAAAAATCTCATCAGAATCGGCAAAAGCACAGAACCCTAATTGTCAGATTCTGTTTCATGAAATGAAATCATTTTGAAAACATACCAATGAAAAACCTAAAGACCCAGCTCTCTTGTTTTATCGTCGCCTGCGGCGTATCAATTGCTCACGGTCAACAAAACACTCAACTCAGCATGGGACCTGGATATGCCAATGACATATTCTACTCCATGAATAAGGGAGTTGTCAAAACCGAGCCCAACTCCAATTGGGACATTGCCTTTGCCACTGGTCCTTTCAGTGCAAGCATTTTAATTAATGAGGGCAAAGGGGTTCAAGTCTTCAAGGCGTCAGATGATATCAACCAATGGTCTACCTTGGACACTTCAGGGATGTCCCAGAACCAACTTCATAATTCTCCTCTAAGTTGGTCGCAGGGTGCGTTGTCTAATTTGGGTACATCACATCCAGACTATGGCTGGGGCACATACGATTTCCTCACGCACGACATTTCAGGTTCGAGGATTTTTGTGATTGCTCTGGCCAATGGTACCATGAAAAAGTTGAAGATCGATCTTATGAGTGGTTTTGGACAACAATTCATATTCACCTATGCCAACTTAGATGGTACAAATGAGATCACTCAATCCATCAGCAAAGCCGCGTACAGCGATAAAAATTTTGTCTATTTTGATTTCACATCACAACAAATTTTAGACAGAGAACCTGCCTCTAACCAATGGGATCTAGTCGTGCGACGCTATGGGATTGAGATCCCTTATGGTCCATCCACACTTTTTTACATCGTGACGGGTATTCAATCCAACCTTGGAATCAAAACGTCTGAAGTGCGCGGGCAGATAGTTTCACCTGCGGACTCTGTTAATTTCAATTTAACCGATAGCGATATAAGTAGAATTGGCTCTGACTGGAAATATTTCAACAGGAACACTTTCTCCTATTCGCTCATTGATTCATTGTCGTTTTTCGTTAACAGCAACGACGGCGGAATCTACCACCTCTACTTCACTGGTTTCGGCGGTGGCTCAAATGGGAATCTCTCATTTACACAAACGCCTTCTACCTGCGACGGCCTCATCGACTCCGTACAGACGATCAATTTGGCGCAAGGCGTCTATCGGGCACACCTGAATGGTCCGTTGCCTTCAGCGACGAACTATACGATCGAGTGGAAGCCAGATACGGCCTCTACATGGAGATCACGCACGTTCAACAATGCTGCTCAGCCATTCATGAACATGAACATCACGCCATGGTACAACAACACCATTGCCGTGCGTGTCGGAGTGAATGATGGCGGAACGGTCACCTACAGCTGTGAGGAGACCTTCACCACACCGTGTCGTCCAATGACGCTGCAGACGGCTGAGCAGAACGCAGCCAGGTGTCAAGGAGACTCTGCCCTTGTACGTGTGGGCTATGCCGGCGGACTTGGAGCCAAGTCCATCCTTTGGAGCAATGGAGCCACCACCAAGCGTACCT
>CATILC010000037.1 GCA_949516455.1 Flavobacteriia bacterium
CCGACGATATTCATTCCATCCATCAACGGACCTTCGATCACTTCGAGTGGACGGTCGTACTGCTGCCGTGCTTCTTCCACATCCTCCGTGATGTGATCAGCAATGCCCTTGACCAGCGAATGCGACAAGCGTTCCTGAACGGACTTTTCGCGCCAGCTCAGATCGACCGTGCGCTTCTTTTCCTTTTGCTGAACGCCCTCGGCAAATTCAAGAAGTCGCTCGGTGGCATCGTCTCTGCGGTCCAAAAGAACGTCTTCCACATAGGTCATCAGCTCCTTGTCCACCTCTTCGTACACCTCAAGCAGCGCTGGATTCACAATGCCCATGTCCATACCGTGCTCGATACCGTGGTACAGAAAAGACGCGTGCATGGCCTCACGGACCCCATTGTTCCCGCGAAAACTGAAGGAAACATTGGAAACCCCACCGCTCACACGCGCATGCGGCAAATGCTCCTTGATCCATTGGGTGGCACGAAAGAAATCGATCGCATTTCTGCGGTGTTCTTCCATGCCCGTGCCCACGGGAAAAATATTCGGGTCGAAGATGATGTCCTCAGGCGGCATGCCCACTTTTTGGGTGAGGATGGAATAGGCGCGTTCGCAGATCTCGATCCGCCGCTCGTAGCTGTCGGCCTGTCCGTCTTCATCGAATGCCATGATGATGACCGCCGCTCCGTAGTTGCGCACCTTGGTCGCCTGTTCGATAAAAGCTTCTTCACCTTCCTTCAGGCTCAAGCTGTTCACCACGCTCTTTCCCTGCAGGCACTGCAGCCCGGCCTCAATGATCTCCCACTTGGAAGAATCCACCATAACGGGAATTCGTGCGATGTCCGGCTCGGACATGATCAAATTCAGGAAGGTTTTCATGGCTTCCACTCCATCGATCATGCCTTCGTCCATATTGACGTCGAGGATCTGAGCACCGTTTTCCACTTGATCCTTTGCGATCTCAAGGGCCGTATCGTAGTCGCCCTCGTTGATCAATCGCAGGAACTTTCTAGATCCGGTCACATTGCAGCGCTCGCCAACATTCACGAAGTTCGATCCGGCCGAGACCGCCAGAGGTTCGAGTCCGCTCAGGCGAAGGGGCTTCATTTCAGGCATGGGATCCGGGATTTCTGACGACAGCACTTTTTCTGAGCTCGTCCATTCGTTGGATGTGTGCAGGTGTGGTTCCGCAGCAGCCGCCAATGATGTTCACCAGGCCCATTTCCAAAAAGGGTCTGACTTTTTCGCCCATCTCATCAGGCCCTTCATCGTATTCACCAAATGCATTGGGAAGACCGGCATTGGGATGGGCCGAGATGTGGAAAGGCGCCTTTCGGGCCAACTCTTGTATATAGGGCAAGAGCTGGTCGGCTCCCAGAGCGCAATTGAAACCGATCGAGAAGAGCGGGAAATGCGAAACAGAAACGAGGAAGGCCTCTGCCGTCTGGCCGGAAAGGGTTCGGCCACTTGCGTCGGTGATCGTGCCACTGATCATGACGGGCAAAGAGCATGAACGCTCATCGTACACCTGACGGATGGCCGAAAGGGCCGCCTTGGCATTCAGCGTGTCAAAAACGGTTTCCACCAGAAGGGCATCCGCACCTCCATCCATCAATGCGGCCACCTGCTCGGCATAGACCGCCTGCAATTTTGAATAATCCACGGCCCGATATCCGGGGCGATTGACATCCGGCGAAAGAGAAGCCGTTTGATTGGTGGGGCCGATCGACCCGACCACAAAGGCTGGACGCCCCGATTCCTCTTTGTAGCGTTCAACCGCTTCTTTCGCAAGCTCGGCACCCCGCTTGTTGATCTGGTATACATAGTTCTCCATCCCGTAATCGGCCATGGAGATGGAATTGGCGTTGAAGGTGTTGGTCTCAAGCAGATCCGCACCGGCTTTCAGATAGTCCAGATGAATGTCTCGAATGATCTCGGGCTGGGTGAGATTCAAGAGGTCGTTGTTGCCCTGAACGGGCTGGCCCCACTGAGCAAATTCTTCACCGCGGTAGTCTTCTTCCGACAATTTGTGGCGTTGGATCATCGTGCCCATGGCTCCATCCAGGAGCAATAACTTTTCGCTTGCAAGCGCTTCGAGTGCGTTTTTCACTTCTCAATTTTTGCACCTACCGGAAAGGGGAATGAGCTCGGCTCGTCACCTTATCTGTCTCCGTCCTTCGGAGTGGGATGTGGCACCTTTATCATTTGGTCGATCGGTTGCCAAGACGTCTTCGGGCCCGTTCCCTCAGTCTTTCTCGATAAGCATTGCAAATATAAACCGACTTGCTCATCTTTTGATTAAAAAAGTACATTTGCGCAGTGGAAAAATTTGGCTGATTGCAACCACGCTAAAAAATGCTAAAGCAGTGTTTCGGCGCCGCTTCC
>CATILC010000038.1 GCA_949516455.1 Flavobacteriia bacterium
TCGGGTTACAAGACGCTGATCGATGAGGTCATGCGCTATACCTGGGGCGGTACGCTATTGGGGATCCTTTTCTCTTTGGGGCTGAGTGCGCGCATCGGTTGGGTGGACAGCTACATTCTCATCATTTTGTTCTACGCATTGGGCACCGCGGTCTCCGGCCTGATCTTGCAACTCAGGGAACTCGTCTTTGGCGGCGTCTTCTCCATTCTGCTCGTCTTGGGCATTCTATTGCTCCAAAAGGACCAAGTGGATTTTGAAGCCATGCTCATTGCCATGGCCGTGAGTATCGTGGGCACCTATCTGGTCCCTGCCTACATCTTGAGAATGAAAAAGACCTCCGATGTTTAAGCCGCTGGATGCCCTTCTTCAGAATCAGATCCGTCTGCAGATCATGAGTCTGCTGATGGGCGTGGAGACTGCAGACTTCAATTTCCTTCTCGAAGAGACCCAGGCGAGCCGGGGCAATCTAAGCGTACAGATCACAAAGCTCAAGGAAGAGGGCTACATCAAAGTGGAGAAGGGCTACAAGGGCAACTACCCCAGTACTCACTGCGCACTGACCCGAAAAGGACGCGCGGCCTTCGTGGCGCATTTTGAAGCGCTCAAGAGTTATTGGGAGGATGGGTCCGGAACAGGCGCTTAAAGCTCCAGCGCCTTGATCACTTCGTTGTCCATCAGGTGTTCCTGTGGATTTTCGAGGGCCTCTTTGACCGCCACCAGAAAACCGACACTTTCACGGCCATCGATGATGCGGTGGTCGTATGACAGAGCCACATACATCATTGGGCGCACCACGATCTCTCCATCGACCACAACGGCGCGCTCAACGATGTTGTGCATGCCGAGGATGGCACTCTGAGGTGGGTTGATGATCGGGGTGGAGAGCATGCTGCCAAAAACGCCACCATTGGTGATGGTAAAGGTTCCTCCGGTCATTTCGTCCAGGGTGATCTCTCCGTCACGGACACGGATGGCCAGTCTTTTGATCTCCTGCTCGACACCCGCAAAACCCAGGCCTTCGGCATTCCGGATCACCGGGACCATTAGACCCTTTGGTCCGCTCACAGCAATGGAGATGTCGCAGTATCCGAATTCGATCATGTCGTTGCCGTCGATCATGGAATTCACCCCGGGGTACATCTGCAGGGCCCGAACACAGGCCTTGGTGAAGAAGGACATGAATCCGAGGCCCACTTCGTGCTTTTCCTTAAAGGCTTCTTTGTGCTGCTTGCGCAGATCGAAGATCGGCTTCATGTCCACCTCGTTGAAGGTGGTAAGCATGGCCGTTTCATTCTTTACAGAGACCAGACGCTTGGAAAGACTTCTTCTCAGGCTGCTCATGCGCCTGCGCTCGCTCGGACGATCCGCATCATTGGGTGCACTGCCCATGCTCGCCACAGCTTGCACGACATCTTCCTTGGTCACCCGTCCATCGCGGCCACTGCCTTTCGATACAGAGGTTCCCGTTTCGGCCATCATCTTTCGGGCAGCTGGAGAGGCGGTGCCCGTGGCATATGTTGCAGCACTTGGTGCGGCAGCTGGGGCCGAAGATGCAGGGGAAACAGCCTCCGTGGATCTTGTTTCTTCCTTGCGCTCAGCTCCGCCTTCAGGGGCTTCAGCGTCGGTGTCAATGATACAGACCACCTGACCTACAGCAACAACATCGCCCTCCTCGGCGATCAGTTCGATGACGCCGCTCTCCTCGGCGGGCAGGGCAAGTGTGGCCTTATCGGAATCCACTTCGGCGATCTCCTGATCCTTTTCCACGTATTCCCCGTCTGAAACGAGCCATGTGGCGATCTCCACTTCTGATATCGACTCGCCCGGCGAGGGTACTTTCATTTCGAGCTTCATTAGACGCTAGATTTCAAAGGTTTCGTTGATGAGATTTCTTTGGATGGCCAATGCGGCCTGATGCGAGCCCGAGGCGGGTGAGGCACTTTCTGGTGCAGATACCTCAAGCCAATCCACGTCGCGCACTGTGAGTAAGATGTGCGCCCGGGCGCCCATATTGGCAGGTTCCTCCTGACTCCAAACGGTCTTTTCGGCTTTTGGATAACGTGCGAGGATCTTCCTGAACTGGCTTTCAGGGAAGGGGTAGAGCTGCTCGATCCGGACCAGTGCGACATCGGTGGCTTTCAATTCCTCTCGCTTGGCCAGCAGTTCGTAGTAAAGCTTACCCGAACAAAAGACCAGCTTGCGTACCTCTTGAGGGTCGGCCATCGGGTCGTCCAATATCTCGCGGAAACGACCCTCAGACAGATCCTTCAATGGCGAAACACAGCGCGGATGGCGAAGCAGACTCTTTGGGGTCATCACCACCAGTGGCTTTCGGAAACTCCTGTGCATCTGACGCCTCATAAGGTGGAAGAAATTGGCGGGCGTGGTCGCATTGACCACCTGCATATTGTCTTGGGCACAAAGCTGCAAGAAGCGTTCAAGTCGGGCACTCGAATGTTCGGCTCCCTGGCCCTCATAGCCGTGGGGAAGAAAGAGCACCAGTCCATTCTGAATGCGCCATTTGTCTTCGGCTGCTGCTAA
>CATILC010000039.1 GCA_949516455.1 Flavobacteriia bacterium
CTCGAGCTGTTTCGCCTGAGTTCAAGATATTCTCTTTCGCTGAGCTTGGAACCATCGGGGTGGATCAGATCAGGGCTGTTCGATGTATCGGAAGGATTCTGTCGTTTCTGTTGCACAGGAGCAGGCTCTTCCTCTTTTTCGTATCCATTTAATTCAAGGTATTCACCGAGGATCCTGTCCGCATCCGGACGCATGGAACGGAATTTATAAAAGTCAAAGATCTTGTAGCCCGTTCCTACGCGCTTCGAAATGTAAAATACGGGGCCTCCAGCCTCCAGTTTGATCAACAAAGCAATCAGCAAGAAAACTGGAAGAAGCATTAATAAGGCAATGGAGGAAACCAAAATATCAAAGAGTCGTTTTCCAATGGAGATCTGAACATTTAATTCGCCATCGCTCCGTCCAGATGGTTTCTCAGCCCTTCTATTCTTGTCTTTGAATCGACGGATGTTTCGGAGGGACTTTTTAAGCACTCCTGTATCGAATGGCTTTGGAAAATATTCTACGACCCCGGCATCCAAAAGTTGCTTGCGATCAAAAGGTCGTAAGGCAGACAGACCTGTCTGTGCATAAAAAATACGCCTTCCGTTCTGTTCATCCTTCAGCCATTCTATGAGCCGTTTTCCATTCAGCCCTTTGAGATCCTGATCCACCAGGACCAAATCGATGTCTGCGAGGCCATTCAAGTGCTGCTTGAAGGCAATGCCATTCGCATATTGATGGGATTCGATCGACTCATCTGATTCCAGCCCGCTTATGACCTGTGGGTCATCACCGAGGTACACGATTATGTCTTTCTCTTCTTTCATGACTTCGCCGAACAGATCACATCTTCAATCTCAGTAGATTGTCAATGCGCAGAATCAACTCCTCTGGATTAAACGGCTTGATGAGGTAATCGTTGGCACCGATCTTAAAGCAATTGACCCGTTCCTGACTGCTTTCTTCACCACTTAGGACGATAACCGGGAGTCCCATGAAAAAGCCACTGGACCGCAAATGCTCTATGAATTCGAATCCATTGATCTCGGGCATGTTCAGATCGGCGAGAATCAGATCTGGGACATGGCCATCATACATCCAGGAAAGAGCCGCCTTTCCATTTTCTTCCAAATGAACTTCGAATTTTTTCGCAAGGATCTCACCGAGCAAACTGCGCATCACAGGCTCATCTTCCACGATCAGAACCAATTTGCCCGAGGTATCCTTCATATTGCTTTTTTTCTCATCTCATTCGATCGTAAAAGCGTGATCGACAGCTTTTTTGTCGAGTTTTAAATGGCTCAAATTTAACACATCAATTTTTGGACATTGATTGCATCACTTGACGCATCGTTTCTTGCACTTCGTCCAGCGTCCTCCCCAGCTGCGGATCATTTATTCCTTCTTTGCCTTTGATCTCCACAAATCTTATGGCATCATGCAGAGAATGGATCCGGAACAGATCCAAAGAGGGTTTCATCTTGTGCGCACTCTCTCCCATGGTCTTGAGATCGTTCGCCCTGTATGCACTGATCATCTGCTCCATCTGTTCTGGGATGTTCTTTAGAAAAGTCTCCAAAAGGCCGTCCACGAATTCCTGATTGCCACCTGATAATTCTTCGAGATATCCGAGATCATACAGATATTGACGTTGCTGATCACTCATGGCGTTAAACCTTTTTTAATTCTCTGTAGACCGTCGATTTTCCGATATCCAACTCCTCAGCGACTTTCATGACGTTTTGGTCATTCAACTCAAGATGATGCAGGATGATCTCACGCACGTATTGCTTCAGCGTCTTCTTATCGGATTGTATGTACTGCATTGACTGAGCATCCTGAAAATTCAGATGTTCGGCTTCAATGATATGATCATCGCACAGCACCACGGCCAATTCGATCAATGCCTTGAGCTCTCTCACGTTGCCCGGCCAATTGTATTTCTTCAATCTGGACTGCGCAGATTTTGAGATCGATACTTTTTTGAGATTGTTCTCCTTGCAGAATGCTTCAGCAAAATACTTCGTCAGAATCAAGACATCATTCCCCCGTGCCTTCAGGGGCGGCAATTCTATGGGAAAGCCCAAAAGACGGAAGTACAGATCCTCCCTGAACGCTCCTTTGTTCACTTCCTCTTTCAGGTTTTTGTTGGTTGCCACGATGATCCGGGCATTCACTTTATTAGGCTTGTTGCTGCCCAGCCGGGTGACTTCCTTTTCCTGCAGGACCCGCAGTAGTTTGGATTGAAGTGACAACTCCAATTCACCGATCTCATCGAGGAACAATGTGCCCCCATCCGCTTCTTCAAAGCGCCCCAATTTGCGCGTGTCCGCTCCTGTAAACGCACCCTTCTCATAGCCGAAGAGCTCGCTTTCGATCAGTTCCGTGGGAATCGCAGCCATATTGACCGCCACGAATGGCCGTTTCCGGAGGTTGCTGTTATAGTGAATGGCCTTCGCGACCTGTTCTTTACCCGTACCTGTATCTCCACTGATGCTAACGATGATATTCGTTTTGGTCGCCTTTTCAACGAGCTTGAGCACTTTCTTGATCTCTTCGCTGTTGCCCTTGATATTGGAAAAATCGTACTTGGTATTCACCTCTTCCCGGAGCCGCTCAATCTCATCGGTGAGTTCCATTTTCTCCTTTACATGCTGGAGGGCATTCCAAATGCGGTCTTTCGTATTTTCATTTTTGACGATGTAGTCGTAGATCCCCTCTTTGAGCAGACCTACAGCTGTATCTACGTCTTCCTGACCGGAGATGACGATCACCGGCGTCCCTGGAATCTCCTTTTGGACGCGACGCAAGATCTCTATCCCATTCATATCGGGCAGGCGATAATCAAGGGTGATCAAATCCGGTCGCCTGTTGATGTTCTCTAGAAATTCCTTTCCCGAAGAAAATACTTCAACCTGATGCACTGGATTGACGGACAGCTGATAGTGCAGTGTCTTTGCGTAGATCTCGTTGTCTTCGAC